>DAOUYU010000079.1 GCA_030673995.1 Candidatus Aminicenantota bacterium | reverse complement strand
CAGAAAACAATAAGAAGTTGACCTTTTTAACTAATAATTTTATTCTTCCAGCGTATACGATTGCTCAACTCTATAAATGCCGATGGCAGATAGAGTTGTTTTTCAAATGGATCAAGCAACATCTACGGATAAAGTCTTTTTATGGCAGATCCGTGAATGCGGTTAAAACTCAAATATGGATAGCGATCTCAGTTTATGTTCTAGTAGCGATAATTAAAAAGCGGTTGGATTTAGAGATGAGTCTCTACACTTTTTTGCAGATTTTGAGTGTGACAGCTTTTGAGAAAGTGTCGATTTTACAAGTACTTAGAGAGTTTTACGACACGAAACAACCGGATGACTCCTGTAAACAGTTGGAATTATTCAATTTATAACCGGACACTAGTGGGATTGTCCCCAATTCTTATCGCAATTCTTATCGGATTAAAAGCCTGTTACTTTTTCTCTTTTTCTTCTTTTTTCTCCGCCTTCCATTCTTTAATGTCTTTGGGGAATTCTTCGAGAAAGGCAGAGTCAACCTTGAAGAGATAATCGAATCGGGTGTTTCTCACAACGATTTTTTTCGCGTCTTTATCTTCAGTGCCGAAAAGAAAGGTAATTTCCTTGACCTTGTCTTCATCCTCCTTTACCCAGATTTTAACTTCACCCATAGGGCTGTCCAGCCCGTAGTCTTTCAAGCTCAAAGGAGGGTCGATGAATTCTTCGGCTTCCAGGCTTTCGATTTTCCGGATGAATGTCTGGATTTTATCATTATCGGCCTCGTCTTTCACCGGAGACTTGAAGCGCCAGATATCATCCTCATCTTTTGCCACAGTCAGCTCTATCTCTCCCTTCTTCAGATAAAGGCGGTTTGCTTCCCAACTGTAGAAATCGGCAACTCCTTTTTCCCTTAATTCCTCAAGCTTTTTTTCCAAATCAGAGAGGACTATCTCCTCTACGATCACGATTTTGGAGGAGAGGGAAGTTGTGGCATAGAGTTTATCTTCTTCTTTATGAAGACCAAATGTCACTTCCTGGTCTGAGAGAGGCATGGCCAGGATGATTTCATACTCCGGACGGGAGAGTCCGTATTTTTTTAGTTCTTCTTTCTTTTTTTCTTCCGAAATGAACTCTTTGGCTTTCATGCCCGAAAGCGAGTTAAGGATTGTATCGATTTTGTTTTCTTCGGCGAGAGCGTCGACGGGTTTTTTAAGGAACCATTCTTCTTCTTTTTTCGAAGCTTCCCAGCTGGTTTCTTTTGCCCGAAGTTTTATGCTTTTGACCTCATCGGTCTCAAAGCGGAATATATCCTTCTGGCGAAAATCAAAGAGCTTCTTCTCCATCATGCTCTTGAGATGGCTGGGAATAAGAACGATCCTTGTCTCATCGTCTCTTTTGGCGAAAAAAGTGTTATCAAGGGGATTTTCCATGCCAATCAGGATTTTGACCGGCTTTTCCTTGTCTTTAAACCAGAGGGATATCTCTTTTTGTGGAATATTGTATTTTTCAAGCTCATCTGGCTCCTCTTCCACCACTCTCTCTATTTTGAGGTCAGAGAAGTTGTCAGCCAGTTGGTCGACTTCGTATTTGTCCGCCTTTGCCTCAATGGGTTCGGAGATAAGCCATTCATCCTTCTCATCTTTCTGGAAGATGAAGGCTTCATCCTCTTTTTTGAAGGTGATCTTCTGGACATCGTCAGAAGAGAGGGCGATGAGTTTCTCTTCTTTGCCCTCTTCACTTTTGCCTTTGGTTTCGAAGAAATAGACGAATGCCAGTATAACCAGGAAGATCACGAAAAAAATGATCGTGGTTTTGAATTTCATAGAGACCTTCTCCTTACCCAGACTGAAATCCCTATGATAAGGACCGCAAGAGGCAGAATGATGATCGAGACAAAAAAGATCATTCTTCCCTGGCTGGGAGTCAGGTTGATCGTCCTCGGGGAGGATGTTTTGGGCTGGATGGAAATGAGATCTGCCTCTTCTGTAAGCCAGTTGACTGTATTCAAGAAGAAATTCCCGTTTCCAGAGAAGTGATAATATCTGTTAGAGGCAAAGTCTGAATCACCAAATACTGCCAGACGCCCTGGCTGCTTGACTTTATCTTCTTCTTTTTCTTCTTCTTCTTCGGCTTCGGTTGTTTTCTCTTTTTCCTCTGCAGCTTTTTCTTCCTTTTCTTCTTCCTTTTGTTCAACGGTCACTACGGCTGCGAGAGAGATGGGCCCAGCCACATCTTTATCTTTATCAAAGGCGACTTCTTGTACCGTGAGCTGTCTCTCTGACCAGGAGTTAGGGCTGGTTTTGGCAAGGATGCTGGCCGTGATTCCCTCTGGTGTTTCCTCTGCCACATTGATCGACCGGGTAAACGGAAAGAAGGTTGCATAACGGAATTTCTCTGTGATCTCGTGGGATTCGTACTCGTTAATAACGGGCATGAAATAATCTCCTCCAAGTAGGCGGGACACGGTGTCCACTATCAGATCCTCTTCAAGTTGAATCCCGAACTCTGAGAGAAAAGGTGTAAGACCTGGAGCGGTTTGCGGGTCGACCATGAAGAAGATCCTGCCCCCTTTGTTGTTGAGAAAGTTGCGGATGGTTTCCAGCTCATTGGGAAGAAGGTCTTTTTCTGCCCCGGGGATAACAAGGAGCGCGCAATCTTGAGGGAAGGTTTCCGAGAGAGCCAGAGCGAGTTTTTTGACCTCATAGCCGAGTTTTTCCAGCTCTTCTTTGGCAAATGAATAGCCTCTCTCATCCGTGACTTCAATGCTGAGTTCCCCGTGGCCTTCAAGGAAATAAATCACTTTTTTCTTCTCCCGTGATACTTTGATGATGGCATTTGTGATGTCCTCTTCAGTTGTGGAAGTGATCCGGCTTTCTTTATCTCTGCTTTCAATAATTGTGGTGCCATCTTCTGAGATTTCGTAGCGCTTAACCAAACCAGGATTTTTGTCAGGATCGATGAATTCATACTTTATCTTTTTGGAATGATAGTTGTAGATATTCATCAGATTTTCCATACTGTTCCGGCTAAAATTGCCCTCGAGGAAGAAACATTTAATATGGACCTCATCTGTAAGATTATTTAAGAGCTTGACAGATTGGTCAGAGAGACTGTGCAGCTTGGCTTCGGTAAAGTCGAATCTATGATGGTGACGGGCCAAGAAATAGTTGATGAGAACCAGAATACCGAGAACCAGAACAATGACAACAATCAAATTGCCGGAATAGATGAAAGATTTTCGTTTTAAGGTCTGCTTAAGAATGGAACGGTTCAAGAATATGTAGACGGCTAGAGAAGCCATTCCCAATATCGCTAAAATGAGGGGAGTTGTTTTTTTGTAGGGCCAGATTATTATCGAAATGAAGGCCAGACCTATCAGGGCTAAACCAAGATAATTCAAATTGTCCCTTATTTTATCCATTGTTTATCTCCATCTCCGGGACTGAATGATAGAGTGTGTGAGAAAGAGCCCCAGGAAAATGAAACTGAGATAATACACCAAATCTGTTGTGTCCAGGATCCCACGTGTCAGGTCGTTGAAATGCTGAAAAAAAGATAGATAATCGAGAACGTCCTTCCACATTCCTCCGGCAGAAGGGGAGGTCCAGTTGAGGATCAGGAAGAGAAGGAGTGCGCCAAACGTTAAAATGGCGGAGACGATCTGGTTCTCAGTCAGTGAAGAGAAGAAAATTCCAATAGCGATGAAGGCTGCTCCCATGAGAAAGAGGCCGAGATAGCCATTGAGGACCGGCGCAAGCTCCGGATTCCCGAAAACAAAAGTGAAGATAGAGAGGAGTCCGGTTAAAAGCAGCATCACAACAAGGACAAAAAGAGATGCAAGATATTTTCCAATAATTATCTGGTTAACAGAAATGGGGGAGGTGAAGAGCAGCTCGTCTGTCTGTCTTTTCTTCTCTTCTGAGAAAAGGCGCATGGTGAGGAGAGGGATCATGAAGAGGAGGATAATGCTCATGTTGTGAAAGAAGGGTGAGTAGACCATCTGATTGATGTTGAGTTGTTGATAATAGTATGGATTTTTTGCCAGCTGGAGAGATTGGGAGTTAAACCACCAGATGAGAGGGTAAAAGAAAAATCCAACCAAAACCAAAAAAACAGTGATAATGACATAGGCAATGGGAGACATGAAGTAGGTTTTTATTTCTTTTTTGCATATTGCCCATATGTTTTTCATTGTTCGATATCTCCTGAAATAATCCGGATGTAGAGGTCTTCGATACCTATGCCGAGAGGTCTCATTTCGATAAGGCCCAGATCTTTTTCTACGATGAGCCTGGTGATTTCATCGCGAAAATCTTTTCCCTTGGCCCATTCTATCTTGAGTTCGTCATCTTCCAGGCTGACCCTGGCAACTCCAGGAATTTTTCCAAAAAGCGATAGAACCTCTTTTCCTTCCTTTCTGAGCTTGACGGCCACTCCTTCCTTTTCTTTGAAAGAGGCTGTGAGGTCTTCCAGAGAGCCTGATGCCATAAGGGTGCCCTCGTTGATGATTACGACTCCATCACATACCTGAGTCACCTCGGCAAGGATATGAGTCGAAATAAGGATGGTGCGCTCTCCTTTTAAAGACTTTATGAGCTTCCTTGTTTCAATGATCTGGGCCGGATCCAGGCCTTGAGTTGGCTCGTCAAAAATGAGAACTTGAGGGTCATGTATAAGGGCCTGGGCGATTCCTACCCGCTGCTTGAATCCCCGGGAAATGTTTCTGATAAGTCTTCCTCGGACGGATTCCAATCCGCTTATTCCTATAGCCTTATCCACAGCCTCTTTTTTTTGAGAGGAGGGAATTTGTTTGATTTCTGATACAAAATTCAGAAAGGAGAGAACGGTCATCTCGGGGTAAAGAGGAAGAACTTCGGGAAGATAACCGATGATTTTTTTAACCCGGTTGGATTGCTCGAAGATATCAAGGCTGGCTACAGTGGCTTTCCCGTCAGTGGCGGGTATATATCCTGTGAGGATTCTCATTGTCGTTGTTTTTCCGGCAGCATTCGGCCCTAAAAGACCCCATATTTTGCCTTCATCGACTTTAAAACTTAAGTCTTTTACTGCCACCAGCTCACCGTATTTTTTGGTTAGATGTTCAACTTCGATCATTTTTTAGCTCCTCACTTTAGTGTGTGTTAAGTCGTAACCGATAATTTATCACGAGTCATCCGTAACCATTTATCCATTAATCCTTATCCCTTAATCCTTAATCCTTAATCCTTCTTAATTCACATCCTTTCCGGTTGGAGGATGCCCATGAGGGAAAGAGCCCGCTCAAGCACCTCCTTGATATAATAAATGGTCAGGATACGAATCCTTTTCACTTCTTTATTCTTTTCTGCCAGAATGGAATAGACGTGATAGTAGCTGTTGAATTTTTGACAGAGGCTGAAAGAATATTTGGCCAGGTGTGAAAATTCAAGAGAACGAATGGAGTGCAGAACTTCCTCTTCAAACTGTGAAGCGAAAAAAACAACATTCCAGAAATCGGACAGTTCTGACTCAGTCAGCTTTTCCATAGCCATTTCTCCGGAGGAGAGAAGAGCCTGGAGGTCCTTCTCATCAAATCCTTCTTTTTCCTTTAGCTTTCGAAAGATGCTGTTGATCCGGACTAAAGTGTATTGAAGGTAGGGCCCTGTTTCTCCCTCAAAATTAAGCGCTTCCTCGAAGTCAAAAACGATAAGAGAATTTCGGGCGAATTTGAGCATAAAATAGCGGAGTGCCCCGTTCGAAATTTTATGAGCTATTTCCTTTTTACGCTCAGAAGGAAGATCTGGATTTCTTTCCTCCACTTCAGACAAAGCCTTCGCCTCGAGTCTATCGAGTAGATCGTCAGCCTTCACGCCCAATCCTTTACGTCCTGAAACCTCGAGAAAATCCTTTTCCCTGTCTTCATCAGATACAATCAGATTTAACTCTTTCAGGCTTTTTGGAGAGAGGGCCACCATTTCATAGGAGAAATGGATGGATTTTTCTGCTTGAGCAAGGTATTTGAGAGACTTGAGACCCTGGACGACAATTTTTTGAAGATAGTCCTGTCTTGAATCTATGACATTATAAACCTGACTTCCTTTTCCGAATGAGGGAGATTTGCCTTCAGGGGTTGAGGAACTTATCCAGATTGTCTTGTTATCTTCTTTGATAAAGGGCTTGTAATAGAAATCTTTTTCCAGCAGACCAAACTTCCAGAGCTGATAGGCAATATCCTTTCCAACATAGGTCACCGTGCCGTCGGAGCGGACTATTATTTTTTCCTTTTCCGTTTCTCTCTCCGGCTTCATCACCCAGCAACCTCTGTTAACACCTTCTCCGGCCAAAAAAATGGCTTTTTTTTCTTTTAAAAGCGAGAAAGCTTTTTCCCAGAACTTAAGATGGAGGATGCTGCTCTCGCAGGGAAGCAGATCATAGTTGACTCCGATTCTTCCCATTGTCTTGAGGTGAGCCTTGATGATCTGGTGGGAGATATAATGAGCTATTTCATTTTCGGGGTCTATTCCTTCCTCTATTTTTTTTAAAATTTCGGATTTTCTTTTCTGTGCCTCAGGATGACTCTCCAAATAAGATGAGGCGTGGGCATAAAGGTCCCAGCAGTAATAATCAAATTTTTCCTCGATTTGTTTTATCTGTGAGAGATTCTTTTTCTCCAGCTCCATGAAGCCGAAAATAACATCTGCCACCTGGACTCCGGTGTCATCTATATAATTTTGAATTTCGACATTTTCTCCTTTGTATTTCAGACAGCGCCCCAGGGTATCTCCGAGGCAGGCATTTCTCAGATGGCCTATATGTGCTGCCTTGTTGGGATTTATATTGGTGTGCTCTATGATGATTTTTTCTTCTTCAGGTGAGAGAGAAGCCTGGCCAAGGGAGTGAAGCCGGCGAGAAAAGAATTGTTTTCTGTCTAGAAAAAAGTTGATAAAACCTGGCCCTGCGACTTCGACTCTTTCGACTCCCTCAAGAGAAGGAAGGTGATCAATGATCTCTTGGGCGAGCTCCCTGGGCTGTCTTTTCATCTTTTTGGCCAGATGGAAAGGAAATGCCAGGGCTAGATCACCCATTTTTTGGTGAGGGGTGTAGCTGATTTCAATCTCTGAGGAGTGAAGGGGATATTTTTCCTTTAATTCCCCGTAAATTTTTTTTTCTAACTTCCGTTTGAATTCGAGCATGTTTGGTTTTTCATTATAGCAGATTTAATCCTACATAATAAGGGGTCGGTTCTTGAATTTTGATACAGAGATGTTCAATAATAAAATGAATTCAGGATTCTGGAACCGATCCTACAAGTCCCTAAAAGTTGATTTTTCTTGCATCGGGAAAAATTATGTGATAGTAAATTAAATTCATAGAAAAGAGATAAAAGATAATGAAAGAGACTCGCCTCAATTCTTCCTATAAAAAACTTGGAGCTAGAATGGTCGAATTTTTCGGCTGGGAGATGCCGGTCGAATTCAGCGGTATTATTGATGAGCATATGGCTGTCCGCAACAAAGCCGGGCTCTTTGATGTGAGCCACATGGGAGAAATTATCATTTCGGGAAAACAGGCTCTTGATTTTGTCCAGTATTTAACGCCGAATAATGCTGCTCGTTTAGCTCCGGGAAAAGCTCAATACTCGGCCTTGACTACTCCGCAAGGCACCTTTGTTGATGATCTTCTTGTTTACTGTTTGAGCAAAGAGAAATATCTTATGGTGGTCAATTGTTCTAATTCTAGCAAAGACTATGAATGGATGCTCAGCCACAAAGAGGGCTTTGATGTTGAGATAAAAAACAAGAGTGATGACTATACCCAACTTGCCATTCAAGGGCCTAGGGCCCTGGAAATTCTTCAGCCATTGATCGATGTCGAGCTAGGTGAGATGAATGTGTTCGAATCAAACTGGGGGAAAATGGAAGGTGAGGAAGTTCTCGTTTCCCGAAC
>DAOUYU010000124.1 GCA_030673995.1 Candidatus Aminicenantota bacterium | reverse complement strand
CCGCTTTTGGCGAATCTTCTCTTGATCTGGAAAAATATATCCCTAGAGCCCGCCACATCGAGATACAAGTCATCGGGGACAAAAAGGGAAATATTCTCGCCTTGGGAGAAAGGGAATGTTCCATCCAGAGAAAATTCCAGAAATTGCTTGAGGAGACACCTTCTCCTTTTATAGATGATAGGTTGCGGAGAAAGATAATCAAGGCCGTACAGGAAGCAGCGCATTCTATAGGCTACGAAAGCCTGGGAACATTTGAGTTCTTGGTGGATGAGAACAGGAAATTTTATTTTATGGAAGTAAACACCAGAGTCCAAGTCGAACACCCGATAACCGAAATGGTGTACGGAATTGACTTGATCAAAGAACAAATCAAGATAGCAAAAGGTGAAAAACTCTCCATTCCCCATGATTTAAAACTAAACGGTCATTGTATAGAATGCAGGATAAATGCAGAAGACGCAGAAACATTTTTTCCCTCCCCTGGGAAGATTGACTTCCTTATTCTTCCGGGAGGAGAAGGAATCCGTATAGATTCCGCAGCCTACTGCAATTGGGAAATCCCTCCTGACTATGATTCTCTCATTGCGAAAGTTGTGGCAAGAGCTCCCACACGACCGGAAGCCATCAAAAAAATGTTAACTGCTCTAGAGATGACAACCATTGCTGGAATAAAAACAAATATCCCACTTCATTTGAGTATTCTTTCCAATTCAGATTTCATCAAAGGAAACTACGACATCCAATTTATGGAGAGATTTCTTAATAATAAGAATAAATAGTAAGTCTCCTTCCTTTCTTTCTTATCCGGATCTTGACCTCAAACTCACCGGAGTTATCGCCTACAACATTCTCATTGATTCCCAAATAAAGACGCCCGTTCAACGGCATCATGACAGTATTTTTTGGTCCTATAAAAAACTTTTCAACAACCTCATGGCGAATGTCTTGTTCTTTTTCCTCGTCAATTTCAACAGAAATGAGCCAGACGACTCTCCCGATTAAAGCCCCTTTATTCCTATCTGTAAAGGGTTGATGCAAGTCTTGAAGAGGATAGCCCTCAGGCCCACAATGGGCAATTGGATTGCCTTCCTGAAGAATGATTTGCCCGGATGCATCAAAATGAATTTCCTGGCCTTCTCTAACATCAAGTCCGGAATCTGTCCAATCCAGATTGCCCAAAACAGCGAGTTGAATGTCTGTTTCCAGTTCTGTTTCTGGGTATTCATCCATTCCCTCACGGAGAAATGTGGACGGTAAAGACTTGAGCAGAGATCTCAATTCGTTGAATCCTGAAGGGTCCTCATAAAAGGGAAAAGAAGGGAGCAATTTCAAATAGGCTAAGAGTTTTTTTTGCCTCCTTGTGTTCCAGGGATTTTTTCTCATCCAGGAGAAAGAAGGTTCTTCACTTATCCCCAGTCGATTAACCAAGGTCACAAATCCTTGAGGATCGAATTCTGCATCATAACTATTTATGAGCGCAAATTCGTCAGCTTTCTCGATCTTGGAAGAATCATATTCGAGGTTTGAAAAAAAGGCAAAAGCACCTCCCTCAGCCAAAAAAATCCGATCCAACCTCTCCCATCCTTTATCTCCTGCAATTATTTCTCCCGGTTTAAAATCAGGTTGATTCATCAATTTTTTATTAATCTGCTGGTGAACGTGATGGCCCATGACATGCCCTGTCTCAAAAGCTAAAATCCCAGCAAGCTCGGATTCTGATTCTGTGGCTTCAATCAGGCCACGGTAGATATAAACCTGTCCTCCTAATGTTGTGAAGGCATTGACATCAGGAGAATCAATAATTTTGAAGGACCATTCCCAATTCCCGACAAGTTCGCCAAAACGAGTCCGATTGATAATCCTATTTTTTATTCTATCCAGAAAATTACTCAAGAATTTATCTTTCAAAATCACAACTTCTTTTTCAATCTCGGAAGCTATCCTTCTGGCATATACGATTTCATCACCCTCTGGAATGAGATAAAATCTTTTTTCAGCTTCATCCTCTTTCTTATTCAAAACAGAGCTTTCAACAGCAGTACAACCTAAAAAAATCGACAAGAAGAATGGAAGAAGAAGAATTATTGACAAAAGAGAAACATCAAATGTCTTCATTTTTCTCACTTGGCTTTTTTTGCTGCTTCTCATTTAGTATCTGTTCTTATATTTTAATCGGTTAGAACTCAATAAATCAAATCTCTATATATTTTGGTCCTTCTCTCACTTTTTGCTCATCTGCAATACATTGACCATCTGACAGTGAATTAAACCGTTGGTTGCTAAAATATCAGAATCAAAATAACTGAATTTCCCATCTTGGAAATCAGAAATTCGCCCTCCTGCTTCTTGAACAATCAAGGCTCCTGCAGCCATATCCCAAGCCTTAAGTTTCAACTCCCAGAATCCATCAAACCTCCCACAGGCCACATAGCAAAGATCCATCGCGGCAGAGCCGCACCGTCGGATCCCCTGCACCCGAGTCAAAAAATTATTAAAGTGGATGATGTTGTTCTCCTTGCTTTCCCTCACATCATAAGGAAATCCTGTAGCTACCATACTCTTATCCAGATCATCGACAGAAGAAACCTTGAGCTCTTTTCCGTTGAGATATGCGCTTTCTCCCTTTATTGCAGAGAACATCTCTTCCCGCATGGGATCATAGACCACTCCGAGCACTATTTCCATATTCTCCGCTAAGGCAATAGACACAGTGAAAACAGGAAAGTTGTGAACATAATTTGTCGTACCATCAAGGGGGTCGATTATCCACTGAAACTCCGCCCCTTTCTCTTCGCTCAGCCCTTCCTCTGCTAAAAAGTCATGATCAGGGAAATTTTTTGAAAGATGTTCGAAAATGATACTCTGGGATTGAGTATCAAAATTCGTGACCAGGTCTATATCCCCTTTAAAAATAATTTTGCTGGACTCATCTATATTTTCTCTGAGTACAGTCCCTGCCTTTCGAGCAGCTTCTTTTGCAGCCTCTATGTAGCTATCCAATCTCATGACAACTCAATATTAACAACTCTCAACTTTTCAAGCAACTCAAAATGGTTAACCTGAGCATAAACTTTTTGCCTTTCAAATCGTAGTATAATATGATAATAAATCCCAAAGAGGTCAAAAATGTAAAAGAAAAAAACTTATTATCATCTCTGCGGTTATCATTGTGATCGGCCTTATCATAATCTTCAACCTCCAATCACAAAGAGAAAAGGCGATTAAAGTTACCGTGGAGAAGGTCGAGAAGCATGATCTGGCATCGACCATCTCGGCATCGGGTGAGATTAAGCCTAAAAAAAATGTCAATATAAGCGCCCAGGTTCCGGGAAGGATCATCAAAATTAGTGTAGAAGAAGGACAAAGGGTCAAGGCAGGTGATTTTCTCATGAAACTTGACTCAACTCAATATGAAGCGAATGCTGAGCGGGACCAAGCTCTCATTCATCTGTATAGAACTGAACTCATAAAAGCAGAGGCTAGATTAAAAAAAGATACAAGTTTCTACGAAAGACAAAAAAAACTTTATGAGGAACAACTTCTCTCCAAAGAACAACTAGAAGAAGCCAAAACTCTATATGAGATTTCCATAGCTCAGCAACAATCCATCCGCTATCAAATCGACCAGGCACGGGCTTCCCTCCAAAGCTCTATGGATAATCTGCGCAAAACCGCTTACAACTCCCCCATCGATGGAATAATCACAAGCCTTCGTATTGAAGAAGGAGAAATCGCCATGATCGGCACGATGAACAATCCTGGAACAGTCCTGATGACCATCGCAGATCTTTCTGTGATGGAAGTGGAGGTGGAAGTAGATGAAACCGATGTTATCGGCATCAAGATTGGACATCAGGCAGAGGTAAGAATTGATGCTCTTCCTGATCAAAAAGTCGGTGGAATAGTCACGGAAATAGGAAGTTCTGCCCTCCAGAAATTGACATCATCCCAGGAATCTAAAGATTTTAAAGTCATCATAACTCTGGAAAGCCCCCCGGAGAATCTGAAACCCGGGCTCTCAGCCTCGGCAGATATCACCACGGCTGAAAAAAAGGATGTCCTTGCTGTTCCCATTTCCGCTTTGGTTTTAAGAGAAAAAGAAGAAGAGGAGAAAAAGAAAAACGAAGAACAAGAGGAAGGAGTCTATGTTGTTGAGAACAGCCGAGTAAAATTTTGTCCTGTCGAAAAAGGGATCATGGGTGAAATGATGATTGAAATCATATCCGGCCTGGAAGAAGGGAAGGAGATTGTCGTCGGACCCTACAGTGCTCTCCGTCAGCTTAAAGATGAAATGCTGATCAAAGTAGAAGAAAAGAAAGAAGAGGAAAAATAAACGATGAGCGTTGACAACAACGACCTTATTTCCACGGAAAACCTCTGGAAAATCTATCAATTAGGAAAACAGGAAGTCAAGGCTCTCTGTGGAGTGACAATCACCATATCCCGAAACGAATTTGTGGCCCTCATGGGACCTTCCGGTTCTGGAAAATCAACCCTTATGAACATAATAGGATGTCTTGACACTCCAACCGAAGGTAACTATTATTTAAAAGGAAAATTGGTCAGTACATTAAGCGATAATGAACTTGCCTATATCCGAAACAGTGAGATCGGCTTTGTTTTTCAGGTCTTCAACCTTCTCCCTCGAGCTACGGCATTCCACAATGTGGAAATCCCTCTCATTTACAAAGGAGCTAATAAAAAAGAAAGAAAAGAAAAAGCTTTAAACGCATTAGAAATGGTGGAGATGCTCGATAGAAAGGACCACCGTCCTTCTGAGCTATCAGGAGGCGAAAGACAGAGAGTGGCTATTGCTCGTGCTCTTGTCAACGAACCTTCCCTCCTCCTTGCCGATGAACCGACAGGAAATCTTGATTCTAAAACAGGGCAGGAAATCCTTAGCCTCTTCCAAAAAATACATTCTCGAGGAAACACTATTATTGTCGTTACACACGACAGAGACATTGCCCAACTCGCTCAACGTACTATGCACATAAAAGATGGAAAAATCATAGATATTATACAGAAAGGAGGTTAGAACTTGGACTTATTCAACCGCCTACAAGGAATATTCTTTAATCCCAAGTTGACCTTCAAGGCGATATCAGAAAAACCAATCTGGATTGACACTCTCATCACTCTCCTTATTGTTCTTACCATTTTTTCCTTTATTATCTACCAACCCATTTTTAATCGCATCCCTCATATTTTCTAATCTTGTCACCCACTCAAGACTAATAGCACGGCAATCTACTTTATTACCTTTCTTATGATTAACTTCAGGTTTGTTATCAGGATTAGCTATAAATGCTTTGGCTACTATACGATGGACAAGAAATGGTCTTGCTTTACCATCTTTAGATAAATTACAATATAAATAACCATTCATATCGATACCAAACTTTAATATCCGCTCTCTTATGTGACGATCACATTTTCCCCATCTATTTCCAGCCAGTATTACTTTATCTACGCTCTTAATCCTACCCAAACTATCTACTTGATAA
>DAOUYU010000012.1 GCA_030673995.1 Candidatus Aminicenantota bacterium | reverse complement strand
TTATCTCCAAAAAGACCAACTTCAAGCCTTTAAAAACGACGTCCAACGTCAAGAAAGTATGGGCGAAGATGCATACAACCGACAGCTTGATTTTTTTGAGAATCCTCCTAACTGGTATATCATCCTGATGGCCGCTGCTGCTCCTCTTGTAGCTAATTTGATCGGCTTTCTCCTCCCAAGTTTAATTATTCTTGGCATGGGACGGATGTTTTCCACAGAAGGCAATTATAAACAGGTTTTCTCAGTGTACCTCCATGCGAGTATTGTCGATAGAATCTTAGGTAATGCAGTGCGACTTGCCTTGATTCTCGCCCGTAAATCCGTCTTCCAGACCACCACCAGTTTAGCTTTCCTCTTCCCGCGGTTGGAGATCACATCTACTGCATATAAGGTGTTGAGCCAGATTGACTTTTTCCAGCTCTGGTTTTACGGGATCCTTGCCTATGGCTTGTCTTCTGTTCTCAAGATCGATGTAAAAAAAGGCCTTATCCTTTCCTATGGTTTCTGGCTTCTAAAAACCCTCCTCTACATTGCCGGGTCCCTCTTATTCCCCCAATCCATGCAATAAAAAAAAGGGAAGAATCGAGTTGAAGAGAAAACAAATTCTTGCTCTTTTAATTTTTTTAACACTTCTAGTGTTTCTTCTTTTGTTAAAAATTGGAATCTAAAAGTAAAAATCTCATCATCGTTCTAGGCCCAACCAGCGTGGGCAAAAGCTTAACTGCGGTCAAGCTCGCCAAGAAAATGGGTGGTGAAATCATAAACTGTGACTCCATGCAGGTCTACAAAGGCTTTAACATTGGAACGGATAAAATCCCTCTGGAGAAAAGAGAAGAAATCCCTCACTATCTCCTGGATGTTGTAAGCCCTTCGACCCAATTTACGGCGGCAGACTTCGTCCGTTTGGCTCTACAAGCTATAAAAAAAATTGCTAAAAGAGAAAAGCTTCCATTCATCGTAGGGGGAACAGGATTATACCTCAAGGCTCTTCTCGATGGTCTCTTTCCAGAAGGGAAAAGGGATCCTTCGATACGCAAAAAGCTGGAAAATGAAGCCGGAGAAAAAGGACTGGAAAGTCTGAGAGAAAAACTTATGAAAGTCGATCCCGCCTACTGTGAAAAAATCGGAAAACACGACAGGCTCAGAATCATTCGGGCTTTAGAAGTCTTTTGTTCGACACAAATACCTCTATCCGAACATTTCTCAAAAACAAAATCATTTGTTGAAGATTTCAATAGTATAAAAATTGGGTTAAAATTAGAAAGACAGGAACTCTACAGAAGAATTGAGAAAAGAGTTGATAAAATGTTTGAAAAAGGTATAGTCATAGAAGTGCAAAGCCTTCTCCAGGAAGGAGTCAGTGGAAAATCTCCTCCTTTCCGTGCCCTTGGCTACAAATATGTCCTCAAATTTCTGAAAAAAGAAATTTCTATGGAAGATGCTATCACTTTGACTAAAAGAGATACACGCCACTATGCAAAAAGGCAGATGACGTGGTTCAGAAAAATAGAGGGAATCAAATGGTTTTCTCCTTATGAGTTCCCCTCGATCTTGGAATATGTACAAAAGAGCTTTATATAAAAAATGGAAAACGCCATTCTTGTTCATATCGCTACAAATAAAAAGGAAAAACTGGAAGCAGAAGAGTCTATTGAGGAGTTAAAAGGACTGGCCCGTACAGCCGGGGCTGAAGTAAGGGGAGAAATCTTTCAATTTCGTCCGGAGATCAGCCCCAAGTATCTCATAGGAGAGGGAAAAGTCTCAGAACTCATCGACTTAAAGGAAAAGCTCCAAGCCAACCTTATTATTTTCGACCACAACCTCACCCCTATCCAGCAACGAAACCTGGAAGATAAGATTCAGGACAAAGTAATAGACCGAAATCAACTGATCCTTGATATATTTGCCCAACGAGCCAGAAGTAAGGAAGGAAAACTTCAGGTTGAGCTTGCTCAGCTCAACTATCTCCTGCCCCGATTGGTGGGAAAAGGAGTGGCTCTCTCTCGATTAGGAGGAGGAATCGGCACCCGCGGCCCTGGAGAAAAAAAGCTGGAAGAGGACAGGCGAAGAATCCAAGACAGAATTGCCAATATAAAAAAGGAAATCTTGAACATTCAAAAAAGACGAGCGAGTCAAAGGAAAAGAAGAAAAAAAAGTCCGATTCCTTCTGTCTCACTTGTTGGATATACCAACACCGGAAAATCCACCTTATTCAACTGCCTTTCGCACGAAAAAATGTTCACCTCTCCCCTGCTTTTTGCTACCCTGGATCCAATCCTCCGTCGCGTCAGTTTTTCTGATGGACTTTACTTTTTTTTAAGTGACACAGTCGGATTTATCAAAAAAATTCCCGTAGAACTGATATCTGCATTCAAAGCCACTCTAGAAGAACTCAAAGAGGCAGATTGTATCCTTCACATAATAGATGTATATTATCCTAACCATGAGAGCCAGATAGAAGCAGTAGAAAAGACGCTTTCAGAGATAGGCATCTCTGACATTCCGGTTATTCATGTTTATAACAAGGCCGACCTTATGCCCAACAAGGAAGAACTGTTAGAGAAAAGCAGGTTATCAAACGGCCGAGTCTATGTCTCTGCAAAAACAGGAGAAGGAATCCAAACCCTCAAGGATAGGCTCAGGTCCATTCTCTTTGAAAACATGCAGTTATTTTATCTGCGTATTCCCAAATCCGAAAGAAAATTGATCCCTTCCTTTTCGAAGTGGACAGTGATTTTAAAAAAAAGAGAAGATGGTGATTCTTTTGAATTGAAACTTATGGCCGATCCAGGTTTAATTTTAAAATACTTACCTTATATAAAAAGAGGAGAGAAAAATTGGTAAAAAAATCATCCACCATTATTTTGCTCACAATAATCTTCTGGTCATGTGCAACCCTTCAGCCTCCGCCTCCGCCCCCTTCTCTTCATATAGGGAATCTTCCCCCTTCTATTGAGGGAGTACTTTCCCTCGAGGAGAGAATTCTAACAGAAGATGCCTGGGACCACCTGAGAAAAGGCAAAGGAAACAAGGCTGAAAAAATAATCTCCAGATTAGGAACCAAAAGCCCGGTCTATCACATCGGTTTGGGCTATGTCAATTACCTGCTCAATAGGCTGAAAGTCGCTGAAGAATTCTTCAAAAAAGCCCTGGAGACCTATCCGGACGCAGTTGTGATCCATACGGGCCTGGCCCAGGTTTACCAAAAAACAGGCCGTGAGGAGCAGGCATTTTCTGAATTCAGGGAAATTCTTAAATTGGAACCAGAGCATCCCTGGGCTAAGAATCAATACGATATCCTTAAAATTCGAAAAACGGAGGAGATATTAACAGAAGCAGCTGCTGCTCTCGCTACAGGTGATAAAGAAAAAAGCAAAGAAACCTACCTCAAAGTGCTCTATTTTTCACCACAATCCACAAAAGCCCATCTCGCTCTTGCTGAGATTTATAGAAAAGAAAATGAGTTTCAAAATGCGTTGATTCATTTGAAAGCAGCAACATCGAATGAGCCAGAAAACTTAGAAATATTAAAAAATTATGCAGAAACCCTTTACCAAGCCCAGCAATACACAAAGAGCCTCGAAATCTATGAAAAATTATCGAAATTTGACTCAGAAAATAAAGAGTTTATGGATCGGATCAAAAGCCTTCAGAACAAATTAGGCATTTTTAAACTTCCCAGCCAGTATGATTCCATCGCGTCGTCTGAAGCTATCACCAATGAAGAAATTGCTGCCCTTCTCGGAGTTAACTTTAAAGGAATTGTGGAAGAGATCACAGCAAAACCTCCCATCATCATCGATATCGCTACATCCTGGGCATCAAAATTTATCCTTCAAATGACTTTTTTAGGTATTCTGGATATCTATCCTAATCACACTTTTCAACCGAAAAAGATTGTAATCCGTGCGGAAATGGCTAACATTCTCCTTCGCCTCATTCGCTACTTAGAAAAAAAGGAGTACAGGTTTATCCGCCAGATCCCGCCGGAGAGAATTCAAATCTCAGATATCTCAAAACAAAACTATTATTATCAACCGATTATCCAAAGCGTTTCTTACGGGATCATGGATCTTTATCCGGATAGAACATTCAAGCCAGATATTCCTATCTCAGGCCAGGAATTTATAAGAGCCCTGGATATTATCCTGGCCTTGATAAAATAAATTTATTAGAGTGGTCGTGTGAAAGAAAAAGAGAAAAACAACGTATTTAACTTTCCCAACACTCTTTCTTTATTAAGGATCCTCCTCATTCCAATTTTCCTGATCTTAATAGTCAATCGAAAAACTCTCGAAGCATTTGTGGTCTTTCTCGCAGCAGGATTCACTGATGTTCTGGATGGTTTCATAGCCCGAATCTGGAATCAGAAAACAAAAATTGGTGCCTTGCTTGACCCTGCGGCGGACAAATTGCTTATGACCGCATCATTTATCGTTCTCTCGCTTCCTGATCTCAACTCTCCCAACGTCATCCCGCTCTGGCTCACAATTGTTGTAATTAGCCGTGATCTGTCCATTGTCTCTTTTGCATTTGCCGCTTATAAACTACGAGGTCAAAAAATCTTTCCTCCTTCTACCCTGGGAAAAACATGCACCGTCCTCCAGTGTGCAGTAGCCATCCTTGTTCTATTCTTCAACTCCGTTCATATATCAACCCCATACCTGAACTGGCTCTTTCTTTTAACCCTGGTCTTTACTCTTCTTTCAAGCGTCCATTATTCCTTTATCGGTTACAAGATAATGACCACTTCAAAACAAGGCTGAAATATGAGAATCTTAAAAGGAGAACCCTCATGACTCAACTGGAAAAAATCGCAGAGAGAATCGACAGCTTCCGCAACGAAATGATTGATATGCAAATCAAGCTATGCTCCTTGCCGGCCATCTCCCCTTCAAATGGAGGAGAAGGAGAGGTGAATAAAGCAGAGTTTCTGATTGGTTTCCTAGAGAACAACGGATTAAGCGATATTGAAGTCATCAAGGCACCTGATCTGGATGCCTCATCCGGATACCGCCCGAATATTCTTGCCTATTACAAGGGCAGAAGCTCTGCCAAGACAATATGGATAATGACTCATGCGGACGTTGTCCCTCCCGGAGAGCTGGCTCAGTGGAGGGGAGATCCTTTTAAGGCATGGATTGAAGAAGGAAAAATTTTCGGGCGGGGAGTCGAAGACAATCATCAAGACATGGTAGCCTCTCTTTATGCTGTTAAGGCTTTTCACGAAGAAGGTGTCAGACCTAATTATGATGTCGGGGTAGCATTAGTGGCAGATGAAGAGACCGGAAGCGAGAAGGGCATCAATTATGTCCTTAGCCATACTAACGCCTTTCGAAAGCAGGATATGATTATTGTTCCCGATGCCGGAAACCAAGATGGAACAATGATCGAAGTTGCAGAAAAAAGTATTCTCTGGCTTAAATTCAAGACAATAGGGAAGCAGGCACATGGTTCCACTCCAGAAAGAGGGATCAACAGTTTTAAAGCCGCTTCCTTCCTTGTGGCAGAATTGAACAATCTTTACAAGATTTTTCCTGATAAAGATCCCCTCTTTGATCCCCCAATCTCTACATTCGAACCAACGAAAAAGGAATCCAACGTCCCTAATGTCAACACAATACCTGGAGAAGATATTTTCTATATGGACAGCCGCATTTTGCCAAAATACACGATTGAAGAAGTTAAAAAGAAAATCGAGGAAATGACTGACAAAATTAAAAATGAATTCAAGGTGAAAATAGTCATGGAAGAAACATCAAAAGCTCCTGCAGCTCCTCCCACTTCAGCCGATGCGCCGGTGGTCCACGCCTTAAAAAGGGCGATAAAAGCAATCTACAAGAAAGATGCAAAGGCAACCGGCATTGGGGGAGGAACTGTAGCCGCTCTTTTTCGTAGAGCCGATTTTGACGCTGCCTGCTGGTCTAAAAACGATGAAACGGCTCATCAGCCTAACGAATACAGCATCATCGACAATATGGTGGGAGATGCTAAGGTGTTCGCCCATATCTTTTTGCAAGAATAAGCTAAAGAGAAAGCTACCCTTTTTTCAAAGCTTGAAAAAAAGATCCAGGAAATTCATCCCTATGAGGTCCCAGAAATTATCGCCGTTCCCATCCTCAAAGGCTCTATAAGACATCTCGATTGGATCGCAAAAGAAACAATAGCCTAAGAATATTTATTCTGAATCTGCTGTGCGACTTTTATCGTATTGAGATGAATGGAAACGGTATCATTCACATCGAAAGCATATCCTCCCGCAAAAAGAATAGCCACCGGAATGTGAAGCTTGCGTGCTTCCCTGATCACAATCCTGTCTCTCTCTTTAAGACCTTCTCTTGTCAAACACAAACCGCCTAATTGATCCTTATCGTAAGGGTCAGCTCCTGCAAGATAAAAAACGAGATCTGGTTGAAATTCACGATATAGCCTGGGAAAATACAAGCTCAGCTCTGAAAGATATTTCTCATCTCCATCACCAGACCAGAGGCCCACATCTACAGAGCTTGAAGGCTTTTGAGCAGGATAATTATCCATCTGGTGAATGGAAAAGGTGAAGGCATAATCCTTTTTGTCAAAAATAAAGGCGTTGCCGTTGCCCTGATGGAGGTCACAATCAACTATCATGGCCCTCCTGATCTTCCCATCCTTCTTCACCTTCTCTAAAGAGACAGCTACATCATTCAAAACACAAAAACCTTCTCCATGGTCAGGAAAAGCATGATGAAATCCTCCTCCAATATGCAGTGCTAATCCGTCCTCTAATGCTTTTTCAGCGGTAAGAATGGTCCCTCCTACAAACAGCCAAGCAAATTTGACAAGCTCAGGAGAATAAGGAAGTTCCAGGGTTAATATTTCAGAATGGGAAAGTCCTCCTGTCTTTAACTTTTTCAGGTACTTTGAAGCATGGACCAAAAGGAGGTCTTTTTCTTCAACAGTCTTCGGGGAGATGAAATATTTTTTCTTCGCTCCCATACGCAAAAGACTCTCGTAAATAAGCCTGTATTTTTTCAGGGGAAAAACATGCTCACCGATGTCTATCATCCAATAGCTGTTGCTGTATATAAATTTGAAAGGAAATTTTCGTCTTCGCCAGAATTTTAGTGTATCTCTATTTATTAAAGGAGACATGCACGGTAATACATATCAAAAAAACTTACGCTCGTAAAGAAGAGAGAGGGACTATTTTCCGTCCCTATTTTCTTCTTCTATTTTCTTCTTCAATGAAATATTTCGAAACTACTCTTGAAGTTTATCGTAAAATGAATTAATTTTTACTTTTATAAATATCCCCTGACTTGGAAGGAGTTATCAATGGGATTAAAAAAATTTATTATCAATCTCGCGCCTACTCCCCTGGTCAAGCTTTTTGCCAACCCTTATGTGGCAGGTGACAGCATTGATGCAGCCACTAACACCGCCCAAAATTTTTGGGAAAAAAGACATGTATGCTCCACCATAGACCTGTTGGGTGAAGAGCTTGAGAATGATGAGGAAGTCCAGTACACCGCCAATGTTTACGAAAGACTTATCCACGCGCTGAGTAGCCAGGAATATGCAACTATTTCCTTAAAGCCCACACAGCTAGGAAGCCACCGCAGCACAGAACACTGTAAAACAGTCATCGAAGGAATTGTCGCCCAAGCGGAGCAGCATGATATAAAGGTAACTCTAGATATGGAGGACCATACCCTCACAGATCTGACTCTGGATATCTATCGTGCTTTGAATAAAGACCATCCGACTTTTGGAACAGTACTTCAATCCCGACTTTTTCGCACCGACGATGATATAAGATCCTTAAAAAGCTTGAGCGCCCGTATTCGTATTTGTATTGGTATATACAACGAGCCAAAGGAAATAGCCCTCCAGAGAAAGCCCGAAATGAAGAAAAAGCTGCTCGAGCAGGTCGAACTTTTGTTTAAGGAAGGTCACTATCCTGAGATCGCAACTCACGATGAAACAATCATACGTGAAGCTATCGAAATTGCCGAAAAGCTGAACATAAAAAAGAGCCAGTACGAGGTTCAAATGCTTATGGGAGTTCCGAAGCAAGCCTTTCAGGACGAACTCATTCGAAACGGCATCCTAGTCCGCCTCTATGTTCCGTTTTCCGAAAAATGGAAATATGCTATAGCTTACTGTAAAAGAAGGATGGCTGCCAATCCGGCAATGGCAGCATATATTGTGAAGAATATTTTACAGAAGATCAGAGGTAAACGTTAACCTGAATTATTTATACGGCAACCTCGGCTCGTAAATCATCCAGGCTGCCTGAATTATTTATAAAAACTGCCGATACCTTAATTTATATTCATTTATAGTTTTTCTGCTTGTCCCTTTTCCATAATAGCAATCTGGGCGGCGGCCAGAAGGGCAATAGGAACTTGATAGGCAGAGCAGCTTACATAATCAAGGCCGATCTTATGACAGAAAAAAATGGAACGAGGATCACCTCCATGAACGCCGCATATTCCTATTTTTAAATCAGGCCTGATTTTCCGTCCCTTCTCCACTGCCACTTTCATGATTTCGCCAACTCCTTTTTCGTCGATGGTTTCAAAAGGATTATTTTTCCAAATGCCGTGCGCAAGATAATGGGCAAGAAATCCCGCTCCATCATCACGGGAAATACCGTATATCGTTTGGGTCAGATCATTGGTTCCGAAAGAGAAAAACTCGGCTTCTTCTGCTACCTCATCAGCCGTAAGGGCAGCTCTAGGGACTTCGATCATGGTCCCGACCGAAAACTCAACCTTAACCTTATGTTTCTCCATAACTTCATCGGCAACACGAAGAATGATTTTCTTCTGGTTGGCAAGCTCTTCCTTGGTGCCCACAAGAGGAACCATGATTTCAGGAAATACCTTTTGCCTTTCCTTTGCCAGTTCGCAGACAGCTTCAAAAATGGCAGCAGCCTGCATCTCGATGATTTCAGGATAAGAAATCCCAAGACGGCAACCTCTGTGACCAAGCATGGGATTAAACTCTGAGAGGACTCTAACACGTTCCAGCAGCTTCTCCAGCTCCTGAACCTTCTCCTCCTTGCCTTTGCTTGCCTTCAACACGGCTATCTCAACTATCAGTTCCTCTTTTCGCGGCAAAAATTCATGAAGAGGAGGATCGAGTGTGCGGATGGTAACTGGATGTCCCCTCATTTCTCTGAACAGGCCATAAAAATCTTTGGTCTGGAAAGGCAGAAGCTTACTTAAGGCTCTCCGCCTTTCCTCTTCAGTTTCAGAGAGAATCATTTCTTTGATAAAAGGAAGCCTTTCCTTTTCAAAAAACATATGTTCTGTCCGTGCCAGACCGACGCCTTCTGCCCCAAAAGCAAGCGCTATCCTGGCATCTTCGGGTGTATCTGTATTAGCCCTAACTTTTAATCTTTTCATCCGGTTCGCCCAAAAAAGCATTTTTGTAAAATTCTGATAGATTTGAGACTCCTCAGGCTTCTTCTCTCCTCGGATGACCTGGATGATCTCTGATGGCTGGGTTGGAATCCGGCCTTGAAGAACTTCTCCGGAAGTTCCATCAATGGATATCCATTCCCCTTCTTTTACTTTAGTTTTCCCCACAAGAAAGAATTTTTGTTCTTCATTTAATCTCACATCTCCACAGCCCACAACAGAAGGCTTTCCCATTTGCCGCCCCACAACAGCCGCATGGGAAGTCATCCCGCCTGTTGCCGTTAACACCCCCTTGGAAGCACTCATACCATGAATATCGTCAGGAGATGTTTCATCCCTGACTAAAAGGGCTTCTTTCCCTTCCTTTTTCCAGGCAACTGCATCGTCGGCAGTAAAGACAGCTTGCCCTGCCGCTGCTCCAGGGGAAGCAGCCAGCCCCCGGGCAAGAATCTTGTGTTTTCCTTTTTCCTTTGTATCGAAAACAGGGTGAAGAAGCTGATTTAAAGCATCAGGTTCAACCATCAGAAGAGCATCTTCCTGGCTGACCAGGCCCTCTTCAACCATATCCACAGCAATTTTCACCGCTGCCATGCCTGTTCTTTTACCACTTCTTGTCTGCAGCATATAAAGCTTTCCCTCTTGAATTGTGAATTCAAAATCCTGGACATCGCGGTAATGCTTCTCCAGTCTGTTGGTTGTTTCTTTCAATTCCTGGTATGCATCGGTCATTTCTTTTTCCAAAGATTTGAGAGGAGAGGGAGTTCGTACGCCGGCGACAACATCTTCTCCCTGAGCATTGAAGAGATATTCCCCGTATAATTCTTTTTCTCCTGTGGCAGGATTTCTGGTGAACCCCACACCAGTGGCTGATTTTTCTCCGATGTTTCCAAAAACCATCTGTTGGACATTCACAGCAGGCCCCAGATCTTCAGTAATATAATTAACACGCCGGTAAGTCACGGCTCGAGGATTGTTCCATGACTTAAAAACAGCTGATATAGCCCCGACAAGCTGTTCTATGACATCTTGAGGAAACTCTCGCCCTGTATCTTTCTCTATTAAATTTTTATAATCCGATATGAGCAATTCCAAGTCCTTCTCGGAAAGCTCAAAATCTTGTGTAACATTCCTTTCGCTTTTTTTCTTCTTCAAGATAGCTTCAAATTTCTTTTTGGGGACATCAAGCACAACATCTCCAAACATTTGAATCAATCGCCGATAGCAATCCAGTACAAAACGTTTGTTTCTGCTCTTCTTTGTTAAACCTTCAACTGTCGCATCATTGAGACCGAGATTCAAAACTGTATCCATCATTCCGGGCATGGAAATCTTTGCTCCAGAACGGATAGATACAAGAAGAGGATTTTCTTCACTTCCGAATCTTTTTTTAGAAATCTCTTCCAACTTTTTCATATTTACAAGGATCTCCTCTTCTACCTCGAACGGAATTTTATCCCCCAAATGAGCAAATAATCTGCATACTTCAGTGGAAATAGTAAAGCCCTGAGGAACAGGCAGGCCAATCCCTGCCATCTCTGCTAGGTTAGCGCCCTTTCCTCCGAGAATCTCTTTCATATCTTTATTGCCTTCAACCTGATCTTTGCTGAAAAAGTATACGTATTTTTCTGCCATCTTCTGACTCCTTAAAAGTTAATTCAAAAATATACATCATATTCCCTTTAAAAGGCAAGTGCGTCCTGGGTAAGGCAAATCAAATCGGGGACGGGATAAAAGGGGACTGCATAGATAAAAGGAAGATAATAATAATAAATAGGGGGACATAATAAATAAATTAGGAAATAGGTATTGTGTCCCCCTATTTATTCCCCCTATTTACCCCCTATTTACCCCAAGCGGAAAAGAAGGCACATATAAGTCCTTCCTTTCCTCGTGTGTTTCAAAAGGGATATTCTTAGCTTCCATGATGTGACTGGCTCGGAAATCTTCCTTGGAACGGCTATCGATAAAAAGGGCTTCTCTTCTGGCGAAAAGCTCTTCAGCTTCTGCCAGGGTAATAAATGTGATCGAAAAATATTTCTCTAAAGAGAGAAAGCTATACCGGTACTCACCCTTAAAGTATTTTTCTATTAACGGGAAGTTTGCTACTACCCCCAGGATAGTACTAAAGGCGAGGATGAAAACGACCTGATAAAATAGCCTTTTTGGCGTCATAGATTCAGGTATTTATCCAGTCCTGCTTTAATAATATCTATGGATCTCCTTAAATCCTGCTCCTTGAGCACATAAGCTATCCGCACTTCATCTTTACCCCTGTCTGGAGAGCAGTAAAAGCCCTGCGCCGGTGCCACCATAACAGTTTCTTTGTCAAGATGGAAATCCGTAAGCATCCACTGAACAAAATGCTCGGCATCCTTGACGGGAAGTCTGACGATGAGATAAAAGGCCCCTTGAGGCTTGTGGATAACAATTCCAGGGATATTTCCTAATCCCTCGCAGAGGACATTTCTGCGCCTCTCATATTCTTCTTTGACGGGCTTAAAATACTCTAAGCCCATGTGATAGGCAGCAAGAGCAGCCTTCTGTTCAACGGAGGGCGGACAGAGCCTTGCCTGAGCAAATTTAAGCAATGACTGGTAGAGTTCTTCATTTCGAGTTAAAACTGCTCCCACCCGCGCTCCACAGCTGCTAAAACGTTTGGACATACTATCGACAACAATAACTCTATCTTTTACCTCTTCGTATTCCAGGATACTCTTGTGAGTCCCTCCATCATAAACGAACTCTTTATAAACTTCATCCCCGATCAAAAAAAGATCATTCTTTTTCACGACAGAGATAACTCGCTCCAGCTCTTCAGGTGTATAGACTGTCCCGGTGGGATTATTCGGAGAGCAGAGCAAAATCGCCTTTGTCTTCGCCGTTATCCTGGCTTCAATTTCTCCTTCGGGGGGAAGCCGGAATCCATCCTCAACATGCAGAGTTAAAGGAACAATCCTGATATCTGCAAAGGATGCATAGCCGTTGTAGTTGGTGTAGAAAGGCTCGGAGATGATAATCTCATCACCGGGGTCAGCCACAACACTGAAAGAAAAATGGATGGCCTCTGAACCCCCTATGGTAATGATCACATTCTCTGCGTCAAGAGAGATTCTGTAGGAGTTGAAATAATCAGCAATGGCCTGCCTCAGATCTAAAAAGCCCTGTGCAGGGCCGTAGCTTAAGACCTTCTCATCAAAACCATGAAAAGCATCCAGAATTGGCTGAGGAGTCGGAATGTCGGGCTGGCCGATGTTTAGATGATAAACGTGGATTCCCTGTTCCTTTGCCTTGTCCGCATATGGATTGAGCTTCCTTATGGGAGAGGGCTGGATATCTCGACCTCTTTTGGAAATATTCATTTATTATTCCTCTCGGTAAAAATATGAATCAATTTATAAAGAGCAGATTTGATTATTAGCAAAATAAATTAGGGTTGTCAAAGTTTTTATTGCCATCACAAAGAGATTCTGATATTTTTGTTTGGGTAATCTGAAGCCATCATGACCAAGGATCCTCAAGCTCGAATAATCGGCAAAGAAAGCTGGAAAGACTATTACCTCCTTTCGCTTGAATCTCCGCGTATCGCCTCTCAAGCCCATCCGGGCCAGTTTGTCATGGTCCGCATAACATCGCATTCTTATCCTCTTTTGCGGCGTCCATTCAGTATTCACTTTAAAGACGAAAGAAACATCGAAATTTTCTTCAAGATCACCGGTTCCGGAACAGGCATTTTGAGTCAAAAAAAAAGCGGTGATACCCTCGACATCTTAGGACCTCTGGGAAAGGGATTCCATGCAGGAGAAACCCTCCGGGGAAAAGATGTCGTTGCAGTGGGCGGAGGAAGAGGGATTGCTCCATTCTACTTTCTGGCCCACGAACTTCGCTCGCACGGAGCTGCGGTCAAAATTTTTTATGGCGGAAAAAGCCACGAAGACCTTCCTCTTAAAGCAAAATTCGAGGAAAACGGCTTTGAGTTATTCTGCTCAACGGATGACGGCTCTTTAGGGTTTAAGGGTCTCATCAGTGACTATCTCCAGACAGAGCTTCAAACATTCACGCCAGCTCGTATATTTGCCTGCGGTCCTGAACCTATGATGGAAAAAATCGCGGAAATCTCACGGTCTGGAGATATTCCAACAGAATTCTCTTTGGAATCTTTTATGGGCTGTGGATTTGGAGCCTGCTGGGGATGTGTGAAGAGGATAAGAAAAAACAACGACGAAGGCTGGGTCAAAATCTGTGAAGAAGGACCTGTCTTTTCCGGAAAAGATATTATCTGGACAGAAGTCGAAAAATGACTGATCTTACAATCGATTTAGGTTTCATCAAGCTCAAAAATCCTGTTATCGCAGCCAGTGGAACTTTTGGCTACGGCCTGGAGTTTGCACCTTTCTTTGACCTGAGCAAGCTGGGAGGATTTGTGGTTAAAGGACTTTACTTCTCTCCCCGCCCGGGAAATCCTCCTCCCCGCCTGGTCGAAGCCCCGAGCGGTCTCATAAACGCTATCGGCCTTCCAGGTGTCGGCGTCCGGAGATTCGCGGAAGAAATTCTTCCTCAACTCAGGAAAATAAAAACATCCATTATCGTGAATGTCTGCGGGGAGAACGACGAGGAATACGCCTCTGTTGTGGAATTCCTGGATAAGGAGGAAGGCATTTCAGCTTATGAGTTGAATATATCCTGCCCTAACGTAGAAAAAGACGGCCTCTGTCCAGCACTAGACTCCGAAGCAACTTTTTCTGTCGTTAGCCTGGTTAAAAAAATCAGTTCACGGCCCGTGATAACAAAGCTTTCTCCAAACGTGACTGACATCGTGGAAATCGCTCTGAGTGCTCAAGAAGCCGGGACAGACGCACTGTCATTGGTTAACACTCTTCTTGCTATATCAGTCGATGTGGAAGAGAGAAAACCTGTCCTAGGCAATATCTTTGGCGGACTCAGCGGACCGGCCATTAAACCCATCTCCCTCAGGATGGTTTACCAGGTTGTGCGTCGCGTAAAAATCCCTGTTATTGGCATGGGAGGGATCTCATCAGGTAGAGATGCGCTTGAATATTTAATCACAGGGGCAAAAGCAGTGGAGGTCGGTACAGCTAACTTCATCGATCCTGAGGCTTCAATAAAAATCATCGAGGAATTAAAGGATTACTGCGAGGAGAACGGATTCGAGAGGATCGAAGATGTTATCGGAACAATAAAACGCTAGAAAAAATGTCATTGCGAGGATCGAAGCGACTTGGCAAACAGGAAAAAAGGAACACAGGAAAAGGGGACAGGAAAAAGGGGACAGGCTACTTTTTGCCACAAAAAGTAGCCTGTCCCCTTTTTCTCACTAAAATCAAATCATAATCTTAAGGAAATAAACATGAATAAAAAAGAAGAATTAGCCAAGAGGATAATCGTTGCTCTTGATGTTGGAAGTCGAGAGGAAGCATTACTTCTTATAGGGCAGCTCGAAGATGTCGAAATATTTAAAATGGGGCTTAGGCTCTTCACGGCCGAAGGCCCTTCTTTATTGAATGAGATCAAAACATCAAGAAAAAAGGTCTTCCTTGACCTGAAACTCCATGATATTCCTAACACTGTAGCCGGGGCGGTAAAGGTTGCAGTAAGATACGGAGTCCACATGCTGACCCTCCATTCTTCCGGAGGAAGAGAGATGATGGAGAGAGCTGCGGATGCAGCCAAAGAAGAAGCTGATAAAGAAGGAACGGAAAAACCTCTCCTTTTAGCCGTAACAGTCCTTACCAGCCTTAAGAGCGAACAGCTCCATGAAATAGGGATGACGGCCGACCCGGCCAGGCAGGTCATCAAGCTGGCCAAGCTTGCCAGGGAAGCTGGAGCGGATGGACTGGTCTGTTCTCCTCAAGAAATTGAAATCGTAAAGCAAGAAATCGGCAAAGATTTTCTCGTCGTTGCCCCGGGAATTCGACCTTCCTGGGCTGCCGCCCAGGACCAGAAAAGAATTATGACTCCTTCTCTTGCTTTCCAGAAAGGAGCAGACTATTTGGTCATAGGACGTCCGATAATAGAGGCTGCATCTCCCCAGAAAGCCTTCCTCAGGATAGTTGAGGAATCAGATCACACGTACTACTCTTCCGACAACAAAAATAGTATCTAGAATACCCAGCAAAATAACTGCAGCCACTAAAGCCAGGACTACACTTACGACTAAATAGGCAAGAACTTTGTCTTTAGGAGCATCCACGAGGGGAGTTACAAACCCAAGATAAAGGAGGTAAATTCCGTAAAAAGAGGCCAATATGACCAGGCGGTCCAAGAAAGGAATGATGTAAAGGACGCTTGCTACAAAGAAGGGTGTGGTGCTGTAGACAGCAAGTTTCATGGCAGTATTCTTGTCTTGGGTAGAGGAGAAAGTCGATGCCAGGGCATTGATGACAAATCCAAAGACGTAAACAAAAACCAGGATAAAACCATAGACAAGAATGGCACGAAGAAGAGCCATCCCAACATCGAACCTGTACCAGCCTTCAAAAGGAACCCTAAAACCCACGAGGCCGTAACGCATAAACTGGGCAACTGCAGGAACAGCAGCTAAAAGTAGGACATATGAGGAAAATAGCTGTGAGACAGAAAGAGGTTCTTTCTTGATCTTCAGCCATTCTTCTTTTGGTTTTGTCAGTATCCCTTGCACCCTAGCCACTATATCCATCCATATCCTCCTTTAAGTAAAATTCCAATTTAAATATTGGAGGCGCGGGTCGGATTCGAACCGACGAATCGAGGTTTTGCAGACCTCTCCCTTAGCCACTTGGGTACCGCGCCTTTCCCATCTTTTGGATTCTCTATTATATATTACCTTGGAGCGGACGATGGGATTTGAACCCACGACCTTCTGCTTGGCAAGCAGACGTTCTACCACTGAACTACGCCCGCTTCGACATCATTACGCAATACAAAGCTCTTAAGTTAAACTATCAGAATGATATAATTCTGTCAACA
>DAOUYU010000167.1 GCA_030673995.1 Candidatus Aminicenantota bacterium | reverse complement strand
TTCATCACTTCGTAAACATCTTGTCCTTCTTTTTTCTTTGTTTTGAATTCAATTGCTTTAATGGAGTCAGAACCGATGTCCAGTCCAACCAATCCTTTCTCTTTGCCTATTCCAAACATTAATATTTCCCCTTAAAATTACGAATTTAAGCCTGGGTGCTCTTTTTTGAATTTTTCTCTGAGTATTTTTTCTATTTCAGGCGGGACCAGATCTTTAAGGCAGCCACCCAGCATAAAAACTTCCTTAACCAACTTCGAACTGAGAAAGGAATAACTGACACTGGGCATCATAAAAAAAGTTTCAATTTCCGGTTCTAGCTTCCGATTCATGAGAGCCATTTGAAATTCATATTCAAAATCCGATACAGCTCTTAAACCTTTTATGACTATCTTGGCGTTATTATTTTTGACAAATTCAACGAGAAGGCCGTGGAAAGCCTTCACCTCAATATTTTCATGCTTGGAAAAAACCTCCTGGATCATGCTTATTCGTTCCTCAGTCGAAAAAAGAGGCTCTTTTTTTGGATTCTCTAAAACCGCAACAAGTATTTTATCAAAAATTGTCAATCCTCTTTGAATAATATCTATATGACCGTTAGTAATAGGATCAAAAGAGCCAGGATAGACTGCTTTTTTTTCTATTTGCAAAAACTCTTTTTCTTTCATTTTATTGAACTTACTCTTATCAAAAAAATTATTGTTTGTCAATTCATTATATTCTGAAGCGTCGGGTGGCTTAGTGTCATTTTTTGTTACTAAAAAAAACCTTAAAGTCTCATCCCTCACAACAATGACATTGAAAAGGACGCGAATTGGACTTGGATATTTTCTCAATCTCTCCACTCTTTTCATATAATAAAACTTCCTGGTTTTATATTTTCGCTTTCATATATTTGCAGAGATGCAATTTACGGTCAATCACCAGTTGGGAGGATATTAAAGGTGATTTTTGGGTTTATTCCCTCACCTTTAGGGGTAGATGCCCTCATCACATCAGGTGAGGAGGTTTTTTCCGGGAATTGTTGTCCGGAAAGAGGCTCATTGAAGAATTTCGGTAACGATTCCAAACATGCACACCCTTTACGACATAGAAAAATATTATTATTTTCCTTTTTTTTGAGAGAGAATAGAATTAAAATATTAATAAGACCGGAAGAGAATACAAAAAAAAGGAAGTCCAAAAACGGAAGAGATTTCCTTTTAGGTCTAAGAATTATATGGAGAAGGGAGAACATGGATGAGAGCATGTAATCTTTTAAGACTGATATGGACTCTTGCTGTGATTTTATTGATTCCTTTTTTTTCCTTAGGCTTAGAGGATGACATTTATTCAAGGAAAAGAAAAGAGATGGTCCGCAGACAGCTTGCGGCGAGAGACATAACTGACAGGAAAGTCCTGGAAGTCATGGGAAAAGTTCCCCGGCATCTTTTCATCAGCTCCCGTTATCAAAGACAGGCTTACGAGGATAATCCTTTGCCTATTGACGAAGGCCAGACGATATCCCAGCCCTATATCGTTGCTTTGATGACCCAACACCTTAAGTTGAAAAAAGGAGAGAAGGTTTTGGAGGTTGGCACTGGATCTGGCTACCAGGCGGCCGTGCTTGCACACTTGACAGATAGAGTCTATTCGATAGAGATAAGGGAAAACCTGGCCAAAAAGGCAACCAAGACGCTGGAAGAACTCAATTATGATCAGGTTCAGGTCAAATGTGCCGATGGCTATTTTGGTTGGGAAGAGCATGCACCTTTTGATACCATTATCGTAACCTGTGCGGCCAATCATGTTCCTCCTCCTCTTCTCAAGCAGCTTAAAGAAGGGGGGAGGCTCATTATTCCTCTTGGAAGCACCCTCTATTTTCAGAACCTCACTCTTATCACCAAGACAAAGGGGAAACCGGAAGTGAGACATATTTCAGGCGTCCGCTTTGTTCCTATGGTTGGAGAAGCTCAGAAAAGGAAGGGCAAGTAGATAGCCTCCGGCTGCCAGGATTAAAACAAAATTGTACCCTCCCCAGAAAGCAATCATCAGAGCAAAAATTGAGTTGACGACAGAAGAGAAGGCATTGGAAGCCCATGCCCAGGGAATAAGCCTTTTTTCCTTTTTTCCCAGTAATCGAATTCCAGTGGGGAAGGGAAAGCCCATGAGGAAACCGAGGGGGAAGATTATCAAAAAGGTCAGGATTAGTTTAAGGATAAGTTTTAAGCCTATTAAGTATTCATAAAAAAAAGGAAGAAGAAAGAGATAAATGACAATGAGCCCTGCGCAAAAAAGAAGAGCGCTTCTCAAGTTCCTTTTTAAGTTATGGCCAAGCAGTTTTTTGGAAAAGAAGCTTCCCAATCCAGATGAAAAAAGAAGGGAAAATATAATGACCGATATAGAGTAAAGAGGATGCCCGAGGAAAAGTATGAATTTCTGGATTAGAGTTATCTCTACAAACATGAAGGCCATTCCGATTAGACTAAAGTAGAAGAAAATTCTCAGTGGAGCGCCTCTTTCTACATTCTTCACTTTTCGGTAAACAAAGAGAGGGAAAAAAATCAAAACAAAAGCTATTATGACGGATTGGAAAAAGAGCAGAAGGACCAGGTATTCTCCCTGAAGAAATGGAAACCATTTCTGGCCCAGTGCTCTGTAAGTGGTCTTGAATTTATTCAGCTTAAAAAAATTGAAGAAAAAAGGCCGGTTATCCGATACAGGCTTCAGCTGGAAGAGGTGATTTTTGTATAGTTTTTCTCTTTTTGATGGAGTGAGGAGTTGAAGAGTCAGGTTGTGGTAGAGAGGTTTTTCGAATTTATTATGGATGTTGGCCTCCTCAGTTTTTATTCCCGGGTAATAGACGAGATCAAAAAGGCATTTGTCTGCGAAGTCTTTTAATTTTTGTATTTGATGTTTTGAGTAAGGGCTCTTTTTGATGAATAAGCTTATGGTTCCCCAGCTTCTGATAGCGATGAGATGCGAGGTGGGGTCTCTTTCGCTTTTTTCCAGGGCTTCAATCCAGGTGGCCAATATTCTCATCTCCTGCCGTGGAGGAGGAAGAAGATAGAGGCTGACACTGACAAGCCCGTCGGGAGACAGCCGGTTTAAAATATGGATGAAAGAGTCGGCCGTATAAAGGTAGTTTTCACCGAATCCGTAAAGACCTGTTCCAGAAGCTCCGAAGACATCGGTTAAGGAAAAGACGATTAAATCATATTTATTTTTATCCTGTTTGAGGGAAGCCCGGCTGTAAGCCGACTCAAGTTGAATGTTCTTTTTAAGATAAAGGTTTCCAGAAAATTGAGCCAACTCCTTTCGAAGGAGCTTCACAATAAGAGGATTACTCTCGATAACTTTGATTTGAGAAGCATCAAAGACGAGTGCAGAGAGAACGTCAAGCCCTCCTTTTGGTTCGATGATCAGGGCGTTCGGCTTTTCGAGGAATGTGTATGCGAGGGAGGAGGGGAGATAGGAAAGGAATTCAAGCCGGGGATCGCTCGAGTTTTTAAATTGTGTGATGGCGGAGAGTTCCCCTCCATCTACAGAAAGGCCGAGCTGGGGAGGAAGCTTTTTCTCGTAGAGAAGGCTCAACCCCGGAGCATATCTTACAGCTCCCTTCTCTATTCCCTGACAATACTCCTGAGTTTCCTACTCTGCAACTTCATTCCCTTCGACTTCATAAGACTTTCCTGGGATAAGAATCATATTTTTTTCGTCGTTCTATACTACTTTCTCCTCAGCA
>DAOUYU010000132.1 GCA_030673995.1 Candidatus Aminicenantota bacterium | reverse complement strand
GACCTTTAGAGTGCGATAAACTCGTAAATGTATGCGCCGATTTACCTCGTAAAGATATGCGCCTCTTGACACCACTGCTCCTTCAGGAATAAAGACAGAACCGTCGTTTCCACCCCTCGTATTCCCCAATTGAAAAGGAATGTTGTTATCCCTTGCAACCTTTATCACTTTTTCCAGCTCGGCCCGGGGAGTAATGTTGCTACTGTCAATGGCCCGAAGAACGGCTCCTTTTCCCAGGGGAAGTTTCGCAAATCTCTTTGAGTCAAGAGGCGCATCGGAAGAGACAAAAGTATCCACAGCAAAAACATAATCCGGCTTAAGAGTCCGTGCCAGACGTGTGGCCCCGATCAGACCGGTTTCCTCCTGCACATCCCAGGCAAAAGTGACTGTTTTCCCTTTAATCTTTTTCCAATCTATCTGTGAAGCAGCTGCCAGAAGTGCAGCGCACCCTGCTCGATCATCAACTGCCCTTGTGGCTATGATCTCAGGAGTAAGCTCCACTATTTTCTTTCTAATGGTAATCTGGTCTCCTTCTCGGACTCCAAGACTCCTGGCATCTTTCTCAGAAGACACGCCGAGATATATCTCTATGTCATTCGTCCTGAAAGAAGCGGGGCTTTGCTTCCGCTTATTATATCCAGGCCGTGGTGAGACAATTCCTTCAACAGGACCATTATCTGTATAAATATTAACTGGCCTGCCCTCATACATCTGAGAAAGAAAACCTCCTCTTCCTATGACTTTAAGGGTACCATCGGGAGTAATCTTTTCCACAACCAATCCGATCTCATCTGTATGGGCAACAAAAAGCAGATGAGGGCACCCCTCTCCGACAGAAAACCAGACATTGTCCATGTCGTCCCTTCTTGGCTTCAGGCCGGAAGGAAAAAGAGACTGGATAAAACCGGCCACTTTGCCCTCGTATCCGGATACTCCTGGAATAAAAACCATCTTTTTGAGAAGCTCCCATGAAGAGAGAGGTTCCGCTTTTTTCCCTCCTGCTAACGGCAGACACAAAACCAGAAATAAGACTAAAACTAAGCTCTTTTTATTCATCATCTCACTCCTTCACTCAACTAAGATGGAAAGCAGCTTTTTTAAAGCTCTAACATCCTTGAAATCGACAACTTCCACCGGCGTCGATGAATATTTTACCGGCAACGCAAGCGTCAAGACTTCTCCGCTTCCCGATAAAAAAGGATTCATAAGGCTCGACCCAAATTCAGGGTAATACTGGAGAGATATCCCTTCTCTTTTAGCGATGCCTTCGATTCTCTTCTTGAGCCCTGCCTTCTCTTTTTTTGGATAAGCAAGGACCGGCCCTTTTCCAAGCAAAATCCCAGTTTCACCGCCTCCTTCAACGGGAATAACATCAATAATTAGAACCAGCTCAGGGTTGAGTTTCCTCTTCACTCTCAATGCTCCCATTGCTGGTCTTGGCCTTGAGGCACGAGACAGGAATTTGGTCTGAGCCATCCAGACAAAAGTTGTTTTTTGAGATATCTTTTTCTCATCGAGCTCACGGGCCAAAGACAAAAGAAGAGCGCAACACGTTTTGTTTCCAAGGGAAAAACCGGCTTTTTTCTCACCGGCAAGCCGGGAAAGTTCTGGCCTTGTAGTCACAGCATCCAGAATCCTAACTCCCCTCATTTTCGCCTCTTTCGCTGAACTGGCTCCAATATCAATATAGGCACTGTCCAGAGAAAATTGCTGCAATTCCTGTCTTCTCTCTCTAGAAAGGATATGAACAGAGGGTATCGCCAGAACTCCTGGTAAAGCACCCTTTTCAGTCCAGACTACCATCGGATGGCCTAGATGGTAAGAATCGAAAAGCGGATGAGGGGACGGCACAACCCTGTCCAGCAGCAGATATCCCTCAGGACTCAATCCACTGACAATGTAGCCGATCTCATCCATACCGGATAAGAGAGCCAGTTGCGGCTCTCTCTTGCCCAAATGAAGATAAAGGCTGCCCATATTATCCCTTTCTGTGGTGTATTCCTGGGGAAGCAACCTGGTGATTTTCTCAACCATCGGCTCTTCATATCCCGTGGGAGAGGGAACAGAGAACATTTCCTCAAGAAGATTCTCCACAGTGAGTTTGCCGGGATAAGAAAAAACAAAATAAAGAAAAAGAAACAGGGGAAGGAAAATGACAATTCTTTTTTTCTTCATTCTGACCTCCAATTTTAGTAATGAGTTGTTGAATATCATAACATCGTTAACTCTTTTTAATAACTTAAAATTTCAGGTTCATCTCCCAATGAGTTGAAAAAATGAATGCTTTTTTTTAAAAATGTCATTCCCCTGTCTTCACAGGGGCAGGCTCTGCGGAGCTTGTGCCCGCGCAGGCGGGTAGCATTTTTAAGAATGCCAATAAGGAGGAATGATAAAAAGGAGTATGGATGACAGAGTAGGGGTAAAGTTTTCGTAGCCTTTTTCGCTTTCACAAGTAAATTGCGGCGCCAATTTGGATTAATGTCGGCAGTTCTATTGACATTGTCTTGGAAAATCACTAATATGAAGCAAAAGGTTATTCATTTTCCTAAAAAGTGGCTATTGTAGTCTGTTTTACTTAGAAGCAAATGCGTAGAAAAGAAGCAAATTTAAACTCCAAAAAAAATAAGAAGATTAACTTCTTTTGACTGTACCTTCTTTTATTAAACATTCTTTATTTTCGTGAAGAGAAAAAATGTATCAAAGTTATGGATGGAACAAGAAGAGGCCAAAAGTTTTAATATCACTGAGTGTTAGCCTTTGTAGAGACAATCACCATGCAAGGGATTAAAAAATATACCTGAAAGGAGTTTGATACGGGATGGAGGCGCTTATCATCGCTGCTGGAAGAGAGAACAGAGTAGATCATCATTTTTCCCCAAAATCCTTGATTCCAATTTTTGGAGTCAGCCTCATCGAACGCATAATCCTGAGAGCTAAGTCAGCCGGAATTACCAGGTTTAAAATTGTGGTTGGCTATAAAGCCGACCAAATTATGAAAAAAATTGGCAGCGGTGATAGATATGGCGTCCATGTGGACTATATTTTCAACCCCGAATGGGAAAAAGGCAATGGCAGCTCTGTTTACAAAGGCAAAGGTTTTCTTAAGGAAAACTTCATCCTTTTGATGTCAGACCACCTCTTTGATGATTCGATTCTAAGAAACCTTCAGCGAATTGAACCTGAAAGGGATAGCTGTATTTTGTGCGTGGATCGTAAAATTAACGGTTATCCCTTCAACAGCGATGACGCAACAAAAGTGTGGACAGAAAACAAGAAAGTCAAAAAAATTGGCAGAGGCCTTGATCGGTTCAATGCTGTTGGTACTGGGATCTTCCTCTGTTCTCCAGCTATTTTTAATGCATTGGAAGAAAGTATTTCCCAGGAGAAATATTCGCTTTTAGCTGCTAATGAAATGCTCTCCACCAGAGGAAAACTGAAGACATTTGATATCGGCGACAATTTATGGATAAATGTGAATGGCAAAAAATCCTTCCAGCAGGCAAAGAAGATATTAATCAAGCAATTGAAAAAGCCGGAAGATGACACAATTCCCAGAAAATTTTATCGTAAGATTTCTATTTGGATTTCTTTAAAATTGAGTCGTTTCAATATCGATCCTAATCATTTAACTCTGATTAGCTTTTTCCTGGCTGCACTATCGGGATTGTTCTTTTTTCAGGGGGGATATCTTAAAATTGTGATAGGAGCGTTTATAGCTCAGCTTTCCTGGATCCTTGACCTCTGTGATGGAGAGATTGCCCGCCTGAAGTTTAAAGAAAGCAAATTCGGCGAATTTTTTGATCGGGTTCTCGATAGATATGGTGATGCTTTGATTATTTTAGGCGCTACTTTTGCTTGCTCTCGTTCGATAGAGACAGCCTGGGTCTGGCTGGTGGGGTTCTTTGCTCTTATAGGGGCCTTCATGAACAGCTACACAGCTTTGGAGTATGATAAGTTTTTAATCAAAAAGGCCTTTATCAGGAAGAGAACAATCAGGATTGGACGGGAGATTCGACTATTTATTATATTCATCGGGGCTGTTTCGAACCAACTTTTTGCCGCATTAATAATATTATCCATAGTAGCCAATGCTGAATCGATAAGAAGATTGTTTGTATTGAGACATGAATATCAATCATCGTAAGGCTATCGAAAAAGAAAAATCGACCTAAGAAGAATAGAATAAATTCCCGGCAAGCTATAAGAGAAACCGGGAAAGAGGTATAAATTAATGAGCAAAATTAGAGTAACTATAATTGGCGTAGGCAATTGCGCTTCTTCTTTAGTTCAAGGTGTAGAATATTATAAAAATACAAAGGGATCGGATTTTATTCCGGGAGTCATGCATGTTAATCTCGGCGGCTATCATATTCGAGACATTGAATTTGTAGCTGCTTTTGATATCGATAAAAACAAGGTGGGGAAAGATCTAAGCAAAGCTATTTTCGTTCCTCCCAACAACACAACAAAATTCTCAGATGTTCCACATCTCAATGTCAAAGTTGTACGGGGAATGACCCACGATGGCCTCGGAAAATACCTTTCAGAAATTATAGAAAAAGCCCCGGGAAGCACATCAGATGTCGTTGATATCCTTAAAGAAACTAAAACAGATGTTGTTATCAGTTATCTTCCTGTTGGAAGCGAAGAAGCCACCAAATGGTATGTTGAGCAAATTCTCGAGGCGGGCTGTGCGTTCATCAATTGCATTCCTGCATTTATTGCCAGTGAGAAATATTGGCAAAAAAGATTCGAGAAAAAGAATCTTCCCATCATCGGAGACGATATAAAATCTCAGGTAGGTGCAACCATCCTCCACCGCACTCTCGTCAATCTTTATCTGGATCGAGGGATGCCCATCGAGAGAACCTATCAGCTTAACACTGGAGGTAACACTGATTTCCTAAACATGCTGGAAAGAAAAAGACTGGATTCCAAAAAGAAGTCAAAAACAAACGCTGTGACTTCGCAGATTAGAAGCAGAGGTCTAGACATCGATCCTGATAACATTCATATTGGTCCTAGTGACTATGTCCCCTGGCAAAAAGACAATAAACTCTGCTTCCTTCGTATAGAAAGCCGCCATTTCGGAGACATACCCACTTACTTGGATTGCCGCCTATCTGTCGAGGATTCCCCGAATTCTGCGGGAGTGGTTATCGATGCCATCAGATGCTGCAAATTGGCCCTTAACAACGGATTATCC
>DAOUYU010000168.1 GCA_030673995.1 Candidatus Aminicenantota bacterium | reverse complement strand
CCTTTTCTTGAGAATCCAAAAATGTCTTTGTTTTCCAATCCGACCGAAATGAGCTTTGGTTTCTCTTTAATCTGTTCGATTGTATAGATAAAGTCTCTCCAGCGGGCAGCTTGCTCAAATTCCCGGGATTCTGCATCTTTTCGCATTTTCTTTTTCAATATTTTCAATAATTCTGCTGTTTTTCCTTCCAGGAAGAGAAGTGCATTCTTCACATTCTCTTCGTATTCTAATTCTGAAATGTACGCCACACAGGGAGCTGAACAGAGCTGCAGGTCGTATTCAAGGCATGGTCTTTTCCTTTTTCCCGGAACGGCTTCCTGACAGGTCCTGATACCAAAGTATTTGGAGATGAGATGGATTGCGTTTCGAGCCTGACTGGCGGGAGAGAAAGGGCCGAAGTATTTGGCACCGCCTTTTTCAACTCTCCTGGTGAGGTATATGGCCGGATACTTTTCCTGAAGAGTCAATTTCAGATAAGGAAAGCTTTTGTCGTCTTTGAGCCTGAGATTGAAACGGGGCTGGTATCGGCGGATAAGGTTATTCTCGAGGAAAGCAGCTTCTTTGACAGAGTCAGTAAGAATGAACTCGATGTCTTTTGTTTCGGAAAGGATTTTTTTTATTTTGGCATCAGAAGTGGATTGGAAGTATGTCTTCACTCTGTTCCTCAATGAACGGGCCATTCCTATATAGATAAACTTGCCGTTTCCGTCTTTGAAAAGATAGATGCCCGGTTTTCTGGGAAGGCTTTCGAGTTTTTCTTTCAGATCGTTTATCATGCTGGAATCCGGATGTTTAACTGCGTTTCGAATCTCTTCACAGGCCTGTCTCTAATTCTCTTTTTTTCAATTTGTTAAGCTCATCCCTGAATTGTGCGGCCTTTTCAAACTCCAGGTTTCGGGCAGCCTCTTTCATCAATTTTTCCAATTTTCCCATCTTTTGTATTCTCTGTTTGGGTGAAAAATAGATATCCTTGTCTTCGGCTAGGCGTGAGTAGTCTATGTAATCTCTCTCGTAAATGCTGGTCAAAGTCTCATCTATTCTTTTTTTTATGGATTTGGGTGTGATATTGTTTTTTTTGTTGAATTCCTGTTGTATTTCCCTCCTTCTTTTTGTCTCATCAATGGCTTTTCTCATGGAACGTGTTACAACATCCGCATAGAGAATGGCTTTCCCTTCCACATTTCTGGATGCACGTCCAAAAGTCTGGATGAGAGAGGTTGCGGAACGGAGGAATCCCTCTTTGTCAGCGTCCAGGATAGCAACCAATGAGACTTCGGGTAAATCGAGCCCCTCCCTCAGGAGATTTATGCCGATCAGAGCGTCGAATTTGCCCTTCCTTAGGTCTCTTAATATCTTAATCCGGTCCAGGGTGTCAATTTCTGAGTGGAGATAACGAACCCGGAGTCCAAGCTCATGGTAATGTCGAGCGAGGTTTTCAGCCATTTTTTTGGTCAAAGTTGTCACCAGGGTCCGTTCATCCTTTTTGGCTCTTGTTCTAATCTTGGCCATCAAATCATCGACTTGACCTTTGATCGGATGAACCTCGATATCAGGATCTGTGAGTCCTGTAGGCCTGATTATTTGTTCGGTCACTTTTTTCCCTGCTTTTTTTAATTCATATGGAGCTGGGGTAGCAGAAACATAAAGCACCTGGTTAATTCTGCTTTCAAACTCTTCGAAATTGAGGGGCCGGTTATCCAGAGCCGAAGGCAGGCAAAAGCCGTGTTCAATGAGGGTCTGCTTTCGCGAACGGTCGCCGTGATACATACCACCTATTTGAGGAACGGTGACATGAGATTCATCGATGATCAGCAGAAAATCGGAAGGAAAGTAATCGAGAAGTGTATAGGGGGGCTCTCCTGGTTTTCGCAGGCTGAGGTAGAGAGAATAATTTTCTATTCCAGGACAGTAGCCGAATTCCCTCATCATTTCCAGGTCAAAGAGAGCTCTCTCCTCGATTCGGTTGGCTTCGATGAATTTGCCCTGTTTGTTGAAGAAGGCGGTTCTTTCCTTGAGCTCTTTTTCTATGCTGTGAATGGCGTGATCGAGAATGTCTGGAGGCGTTGAGAAAAAAGTCCTGGGATAGATTAAGATTTTATCAAAAGAATCTAAAACTTTGCCTAAAAGAGGGTCAATGGAGGAAATCCTTACGATTTTATCCTCGTCGAGTTCAATCCGGTAGGCAAAATCTTCATAAGAGGGAAAAATTTCAATGACATCTCCTCTTACTCGAAAAGTTCCTCTTTTTAAATCGTTTTCTTCTCTTTCGTACTGAATTTCGACAAGGTTTTTGAGGAGCTTTTTCCTTGTCATTTCCTGGTTTTTTTGAAGTGCAAAACTCATGGAGTAGTAGGTCTGAGGAGATCCAATGCCATAGATGCAGGAGACAGAAGCCACAACAATAACGTCTCTTCTCTGAAAAAGAGAATTTGTGGCGCACAGTCTGAGACGGTCTATCTCATCATTGATCGTAGCTTCCTTGGCGATGAAAGTGTTAGAGGCTGGAATATAGGCTTCAGGTTGGTAATAATCATAATAACTGACAAAGTATTCCACGGCACTCCCGGGGAAGAAACGGCGGAATTCCTGGTAGAGCTGGGCTGCCAGGGTTTTATTGTGAGATATAACGAGAACAGGTCTGGCTGCTTTTTCGATGACGTTGGCCATGGTAAATGTTTTCCCCGAGCCTGTGACTCCCATTAAAACCTGATGTTTGAGCTTCTTTTCCAGGCCGGTGCAGAGTTCCCGGATGGCCTGTGTTTGGTCTCCTTTCGGCTTGAACTCGGAGTGGAGCCTGAATTTTTTCATCAGCTCTATTATATCAGAAAATTAAAGTGTGAAGCCTCTTTTATCAAAGAGCTAACCGGTTATGCGGAAAAAAAGGGACAGGAAAAAGGGGACAGGCTGGAAAAAAGGGGACAGGCTACTTTTTAGCTAAAAAGTTGCCTGTCCCCTATTTTGTCTGGATATTAAATTAAAGTATCGGCAGTTTTTATAAAGTATTCAGACCTGTTAATCGGAGGGCCTATCTTCTGTATCTTTTGACTCCTCTTTTAAAGGAAAAGTTACGGCATTCCTTTCAAGAAGTGAAAGTTGTTTTATACCTTCTTCGATCTCCATCTTTACGCTTCCCTTGAATCCTGCTCCCTCCATGATCGAAATTTTGGGCGAAGTAATGTCTCCTTTCACATCTCCATCTTTTGAAATAAAAATTTTTCCAGAAGCGTAAATATTTCCTTCTATGCTCCCTTTTATGATAACGTTCTTAGCTCGAATATCGGCTTTGATTTTTCCAGTCTGCTCCACTAAAAGACTATGGTTCTTTAGATTTATTTTTCCCCGAAATCTCCCTTCGATAATCAGGTCTTCATCACCTGATATTTCACCTTTCAGGCGAAAAGAAGAACCGAAGCGTGCTGTATTTCGGGGCGGATCTTTTTCAGATGTAATTTTTTTATCTTCTTCCTTTTTTTCTTCAACAGGCATGAATTTTACCATCTTGCCTCCGGGTCTTCCCCAAATAGAGTCATCAAATTATAAATGGCTCCCAAATTGATGTCAACATACGTTTTTTTTACTGCCCCTTTGATTCTTTTGTTGGAGTAGAGTATAAAGAAAAGGATTAGGATTTTAGGCCTGATTTTAAAAATAAAGGAATAGTATTTAAGGGAGATTCTATATTTTTTTTCACAAGGATAAAC
>DAOUYU010000083.1 GCA_030673995.1 Candidatus Aminicenantota bacterium | reverse complement strand
GAATAATCAAAATATAAAAAAGGGGACTGTCCCCTTTTTTTTCCATGGGCTGCGGCCTCGCCGCTACAGCAATCTCGACTCGTGAATAATCCAGGTAGATTAAGAGGGAAAAAAAGAATCGTTCCCAATCTTTATTTTAATGTGTTAAATAATTTTTTCTTTTGATTAACTGCCGGGCATATTTGGACTCATGACCTCCCTGGATGCTTTTGATTTCTTTGAGTTTGGCTTCAATCTCGGCCAGAGTCATTTTATTGATCTTTTTCTTCTTGGCCGAAGGAGGGGAAGGGGGGGCTTCCGGTTTTTCAGGTTTTTTCGGTTCTTCCTTCTCTTCTTCTTTTTTTGGTGGTTTTTCAATCTCAGGCTTAGCTTCTTCTTTTTTCTCTACTTCTTCTGCTTTTTCTTCTTCTATTTCCTTGGGTATCTCTTTTTTGATTTTTTCTTCTGGTTTTTCTTCTTTAGCTTCTGCTGCTTCTTCTATTTTCTCCTTTTTTTTCTCTTCTGGTATTTCTTTTTTTGCTTCTTCTTCAGAGACTTCCTCTTTTTTGACTTCCTTTTTGGGCGGAGGCTCTTCTTCTTTAGCCGGTTTTTTTTCTTTTGCAGGAGGAGCTTCAGATTTTACTGGCTCTTCCTTCTCTTTTGCTTTTTTAGCTGGCTTTTCACCCTCAGGTAGAGCTTCCTCTTCTTTCTTTTTTTCTTTTTTCTGTGCTGGGACCTTCTCTTCCTTTATTTCAGAAGATTCTTTTTCCTCTATGGCTTTTTCCTTGGCTTTTTTTTCTTCTTTTTTCTCTTCGGGCATCTTTTATCCTTTCATACAGTAAACATTTACATCAACGAAGATAAATATCTCTTCTGTAGATTATCAAAATTTGACAGGATTAGGAAATTATTTTTTTTATCCCCTGGAGTTTACATGTATTGTTAGAAGATTTTTTAATGCTCTAGAGCTTAAACTTTTTATTTTGGCTGAATCGGAATTCTGGCCCAATCTCTTGAAAGAGGCACATAAGCAGACAAAAGGAGTTCTCGTAATAAATTTTTTTATTAATTGATACCTCCCCTTATTTATAATCACGAACACGAGCTTTCTTGCGTAATTTGTCTAGAGTCTCTTGGATTTCCGAGTCAGTCATTCCTTCAATTTGGATTGTTTTATCTGTGCCTGAAATTGCACCTATAGTTCCTCCAATTAGTAGCCCAACGACTGCTCCAAACACTCCAAGGATTTTTCTCCCCCCACCCGAGCTTACTCCCATGCCTTCATACGTGCTCCTCAGCCCGCCAAGCAATACACCTGTACCTCCACCTATTAATGCACCTAATCCTGCCCCTTTCAATAAATTTGATTTCTTCACAATTTTTAAAATGATAGACTCTTTCTCCCAATTCGATACCAAACAGATAAAAAGCAGCGAGTAGAAAGGGCATTAATAATGATTTTAATAGAGAGACTAAATTTGACACCTAGTGTCCATTCAAGTGCAAGTCAGACCAATTAATGGCAAAAACCGTCAATTATGAGTCTTTTTAAGGATTGCTAATGGAAGTGTTCTAGTATTGCACGGTTAAAGTCTAAGCATTAGACATTTATTGGAGTGAGAATTTCTGATATATTCTTCGCGATTATCAGGGGAATATAAATATCTTTAACATTTGTTCCCCGCCCTCGATACAACCAGAAAAAGACGTTTTGCGATATGACTTTTTTCCGTCGACGGGAGTAAACTCTATTAAGTCGTAGAGAACAGAGAAACAGGGGGATGGGAACTTCTTGTCACAGATTTAGAGCGTATTCAATGATTTTTTTCTTCACGAGTTGAGAAAAACAATCGCTTAATTACTGTTCGATAGGCATGAAAGTCGTTCGATAACAATAGGTATTACAGATAGTTAGGAGCTAACACTTGAAATGAGAAGCTTTAGTAAAAATATCAAATTCATCGAGAACTACAAAAAGTTCTTCTCACTCTAGAATTGACCTTAGGATATCTTTCTTATTGAGAATTAAACCAGGCCAGGATCCGCTTGATCAATTCCCTTTTTTTTTCAATAGACTGTATTTCCTCAAGCCGGAAGCCCAGGTAAATCATTTTGTATTTCCCCTCGATCCGAATCCCGGCGACTTCTCCTGAGGGATAGAAAAAAATCGGGATTGCGTTAGATAAGACATCAATGATGTCTGGAGAAATCGATCCTTGATAGTCTTTGAGCTGAAATGATAGACTGTCTGAAATCAGATCACCAGACCTTCCTGTCAGTTCCCTCTTTCCTTCAAAAACTTTGTCGCTTCTGCACCTGAAATAAGTTTCTATGAAATCTCGCAGCTCCGGTGTCTTTTTTTCAGTTCGAGGATGAATAAAGATGGCAAGATGCCCATGGACGAGTATATTCCCTCCATTATCTAAAAAGGATTTTAAATTGCCCTTTTGTTGCCTTGGTAATAATCCCCATTCTTTTTGAATAAGGATATTTTTATATTTTAAAATGTTTTCTTTTCTGGGCCACCCTTTCGATCCATAATTGTCGTCATAAAAGTCGTAGGAGATTCCAAGATCCGCATAGATGTCCCTTTCATTACTGAAGGCCAAAGTGTCAGAGCTTGGTACAAATTTAGGGACAGCACTGAACATAATATTGGCTCCATCTCGAGACTGTCCCATTTGATAGGATTGAGACAGAGAATATCCATCTTCAGTCGTTATGGACAATTTCAACTTGAAATCCGTGGTCTCTGAGATATCATCTGGCGAGACTTGAAAGGGGATTTTTGAATTGTCATAGATTTTCCCAGCTTTCATTTGAGGCAAGACAAAGTCACAATTTTTGATTATGATTTTTTCTGAATCGGATTCCAGTTGGATGCGAACATCTCTGGCAGTATTCCAGGTGCTTATCACTTTTGTCCACAGTTTATAGGTTTTTCCGGCTTCGATGGTGTCTCCCTTATTGAGTTTGATATACAGATTCTGAGGAATGATGCGTACCGAAGTAAATTTATCCTCCCCTGCTGGCTCAAAAGGTCCGATTACACAAGCAGAACCTTGGTCGACAAGCTTCGCAATAACTTCACATTCGAGATTGTTTTCCGCATTCCGTCTGAATCTCAGGACATATTTATTATTATAAACAGCTTCATCTCGACCATCACCGTCAATGTCTCCTGCAGTAAATCCCGGTATTGATGACGATTCATAAAAAAGAGACAGTGTTTTTCTCAATGACAATTTAACCGTTCCTCCAGGGGTTGTTTCACCTTCCTCGTATTCATAAACAACGATGTTTTTATTCTTTGCAGGTCCTCGGAGTGTTACGCGGTCAGCAACACCAATGAGAATTTCTTTCTTACCGTCACCGTCGAGGTCGGCGATTTCCAAGCCCTGGGTGTAGCCGCCGTGGTCTTCGCTGTGAAATATAACCGGATAGGTGAATTCTCCGGTCGATCTTGATTTTCGAGCGCTGTAAACAGTGAAACACCCGCTGTTGCCGCTGACGAGTATTTCATTGTTCCCGTCTCCACCTATATCTCCTATGCGCACAACATCTACTAAGGTTGAATTATGAGAGAACCTCGCTTTTTCATAAAAGCCTTTTGATTTCTCCCAGCCGAGAACATGAATGAATTCTGCAGCTGTAATAATGTCTTCTTCTTCATCATTATCGCAGTCACCAGAGCGTAACGACCAGGATATCCCGTGTGGAAGCTCGATCCCGCTAATATTTTCAAGGTTTAATCCGTCGGTTTTGAAGGCTTCTATCTTTCTCTTATTTAAGTCAAAATTCCTCTGGGTTATAAATTCATAGGCACCATCCTTGTCGAGATCAACTGGAACGATGTAACTTGTGTTTCTCTGGGAAACTGCATTTTTCAAATTATAGTATTGAGGGATTTTTCCAGTTTTTCCCCAAACAAAAATCCCGAACTGATCGATGGCTATGAGTTCATTTTTCCCGTCCCCATCTATATCTTTAAGTGACATCCCGACAATTCCCGACGTTTTGGATTTTATTCCTGTTCCCGTTTCTGCACTTTCCCAGATAATGTCGAATTTCTCAGTCTCAGAGTTGAACTCAAAAAGCCTGATGATATCCCCTTCTGCAATCAAGATCCGGTTCTTGGTTGGGATTCCAAATAAAAAGGTAGTGTAAAAAAGTGCAATAACGATTAATAAAATAGACAGATATTTAAATTTCATCATTCCTCCTTAGACGACAGTTCCCTCTAAACTCCGATTCTTAATTGAACATATAGTCGGTTTTGTTTCATCTAGTTAATTTGAATCATAAATTATGAGTCGAAGAGATGTCAAATTAGCGAAGTATTTTGATCTTTGAATCCCTGGATGGAACATAATAAGCCATTGATAAAGACAGAAGGTTTATTGCTATTTGTTAATTTGACTTTAAAAACGAGTATGAGTAGTATTTATTAAAAAGGAGGAGATCGGGTAGATCAAATTATTCTCTGCAGGGGGATGTTTTATAAAGATCGGCGGGAGAATCTTGATTTCTTATAGAGTGGCAACAGCGCCAGACCTGCTTTCTAAATTCTGCCTTTAAGTTTTCAATATTTGCCGGTCTTCAATGATATTATATTCTGGTAGGAATTTTACACCAGACTAGATAAAGGGAATTAGTCAGGAAGATAAGGGGAGAACAAATCATTCGAAGAAATCGAGGGAGGAGAGTAATATGAAAGTAAAATTGATTATCATTTCAATTGTTTTAACTGTACCTATCTGCCTTGTAGGTACAGGCACGCTTCAAATAATCAAATTCACTGACGGTTTTAGCCCGGAACCTCCTGCAGATTCAGTTATGGGTCTGACTTATAACCCCACCGACGATACTTTTTGGATCACAGATACGCTTGATGTCTACGCCTATCACTTCAACAAGTCAGGAGAAGATCTTGGAGATGGCCATGATTTGGGGGCTGATGGGATTTCGTGTCCCACAGGCATAACTTACGATACCTCAGATGATTCTTTTTGGGTGGCAGACCAGGGGAGAAGCCGAAATGAAGGTTATGCGTATCATTACAATTCTTCGTGGGACGATCTGACCGACGATATTGACAGGGGGGCTGTCGGTGCCGGAGCCGTGGAGGGTATAGCCTATGATTCTAGCGATGATAGCTTATGGGCAGTGGATATTCTTGATAAATTTGTCTATCACTTCAATGCGGGCAACGGAATTCTCATGCTTGACGGTTTTGATACTGCTAAGGCCGGTTGTGTTGCCCCCTCAGGCATTGTTTATGACCCAACGGATAAAACACACTCTGGATTGTGGACGTAAATGGTTGCGTGGGGGGTAAAGGTTTTATTTTCCATTTTGATAAGCAAGGTAACAAACTTTCGGATGGTTTTGATTTTATCGCCTTAACTGGCGGTCATCTTCCTGAAGCCATCGGTTTTGACACAACTGACAATACATTCTGGATTCCTGACGACGAAGATAAGTTTATCTATCATGTGGGTCCAGAGGACAAATTAGTTAAAAATTCCCATATAAAGATTCTTAACATAATGCCAAGAAGGAACAGGTGAGCTATTTATAAGAAATTCCTTTTTGAAGCGGCTCTTTTTTGATGAGACAGAGGGGAAGGTTCGCTATCATTATTCGAGGAAAGGCTCCCAGGAGGAGTCGTTGGATTATCTGGAATTCATCGCCAGAAAGGGATAAGAATTTGCCTTTTTTGCACTTACGATTTACGCTCATTTTTATCAAATATTTGCTCTTTGACCCGCTACATCAACAACAATACATAGAACAAAACATCCAGTCAATAAGAAATCCGCAGAAAAGAGAGAATCTCACAGTTTACTTTTATGTGATGGACAGGACTACTTCTGTTGACAGGCGGTTGACTCTCCATAAGGTGAATCTATTATATTATCGTATGTCCCTTTCTTAGTCCCTTTCTTACTTGAACAAGAAAGAGGAATTTAGTATAGTCGTTGAACGTGAATATCTTCTACTCATTCCTTCTTTTTATTTCTTTTTTATTCACCATTCCTCTCTATTTTGTCAGGTTGAAAATATTAAGGGGGGAGAGCCTCTTTCTGAGGGAGAGATTAGGAATCAGACTTCCGGAAAAAGCGGCTGGGAAGAAATCCCTTTGGATTCATGCTGTTTCTGTGGGCGAAGTTCTCTCACTCCAGAATTTGATCAAACAGATAAAAGAGAGACACCCTGATTGGACTATCCACTTTTCCACTCTAACCAATACCGGGATGCGAATAGCCAGAGAGAAATTAGTAGAGGCGGATCATATTTTTTTTATTCCCCTGGACTTTACATGTATTGTGAGGAGATTTTTTAATGCTCTAGAGCCTAAACTTTTTGTTTTGGCTGAATCAGAATTCTGGCCTAATCTTTTGAGAGAGGCACATAAACTGACAAAAGGTGTTCTCGTTATAAATGGCAGAATCTCACCTCAATCTTTTAAAAGATATTCCCTGCTTCGTTTTTTTGCGAAGAGAATTTTAAAAAATATTAACCTTTTCTTGGTGCAGACAGAGAAAGATAAAGAGAAACTTGAACAAATAGGTGTAAATTCTGAAGGAATAAGAGTGGCCGGAAACTTAAAATGTGAGATCAGTCTACCGCCTTTAAACGATAAGGACATTTTAAGATTGAAGAATGGGCTGAATATTGCAAAAGCAAAAAAGGTGATTGTTGCCGGAAGTACCAGAAAAGGCGAAGAGAGAAAACTTATTGAGGCGTATGCAAAAGCGAGACGTTTAAGAGATGACCTTGTTTTGATCCTTGCACCCCGCCATTCAGAAAGGGCTGAAGAAGTGGAAAAGATTTGTCAAAGTTTCCCTTTTCCTATCGTGAGAAAGACAAAAATTTCGGCAGATATACAGTGGGATGTAATGATTCTCGACACGATAGGCGAACTTGCCCAGTTTTATGCTCTTTGTGATATTGCTTTTATCGGAGGAAGTCTTATCCCCTGGGGAGGGCAAAATTTGCTTGAGCCGGCTTTTTACGAAAAACCCATATTTTTTGGGCCTCATATGGAAAATTTCGCTTTCTTAGCCGAAAAATTTATCCAGTCTGAAGCAGCTCGAACAGTATGTAACGAAAATGATCTCGTTGAAATGTTCATGATTCATGACGAAAGGTCTCTGGATAAGATGGGCAACAAGGCTAAGGAGACTCTAAACTTGCTTCAAGGGGCTACAGAGAGAACTCTCTCAGCCATAGAAACATTTATGGCAGAAGATTAATGAATAATCATTCAAAAAAATTATGTGTTATCCTGCTGCTGGCACTCGTCATTTTTTCATCCCAGCAAAATTCTCTTTTTGCAGAGAGTGATTCTAATAAAGACAAGCTGAATAAGGAATTTTTACTGAGCTGCAAGGATGATTTCGTAGAGGTTCTTGTTTCACCAAAGGAATGGAAGGGGAAAAACCTTTTAAAGTTTTCAGCTATTGTCGGGACAGGACTTCTTCTTTATTCTCTGGACGGGGATATTCATCAATGGAGCCAGGATAATCGGAGCTCCTTCTCCAAGGATTTTTTTGGGTTTATGGATCATTTTGGAGATGGAGGTCTTTTGCTCGGCCTGATGAC
>DAOUYU010000087.1 GCA_030673995.1 Candidatus Aminicenantota bacterium | reverse complement strand
GCTTAAAGGAAAAGATCTAAAATCACTCGATCTTGAAAGCGGCGAGTGGGAACGGGTATCCAACTACTCTGTGAGCAGCGATGGAGGTCGAATTGCCTGTCTGCTCAAAGGACATCTGGGACCACGCAGATACGGGAATCCAAGTGGAATAGTCTTCCTGGACACCTCAACTGACAAACAGAGAACAATCCTTGCCCCGGACTTTAACGGGAAAGAATGGATATGGACCCATGTGCCCCGCCGCCCTCTTATCGGAGGTGGCTGGGCATTCGCTCTGAGCGGAAACGGCAAATGGCTGGTTTTCGGAGCGCAGTCATCTACAGACAAAACCGATTACGACCTCTATGTGATAAATTGGGATGGAAAAGAGATGAGCAGGATAACAGATTTTCATGACCGCTGGTTCTCTCTTGTAGATTTAAGCCACGACGGAGAAAAAGTCATCTTCTTTTACAACGGCAAGAAAAAACAGGGTATAGGAACATACAGCGTCAAGAGAGACGGGTCGGAGCTGAAATATCTTGAATCCAAGGTAGCACCAAGAGTGGAGCTTTTTGATCTTTCTGGGAATGGCCGATATCTTCTCTTTAAGCATATCTACAGGGGAATGATGCTTGACCTGTATGCCGGCCAGGAAGTGATCGCCTTTGACAATCAGACTCCAGGATACACATCAGGTATCATCCCAATGGATTTTCCGTGTCTTCCTGCTTTTTGGGGACCGAGGATTATGAGCTATAAAGGGGACAGGATTTTACTCGTTGGTCCTCCCCAGGGTAAAGAAACACCCGAGATATATTTACTAAGCCTTGATATGAAATAATATGTCGCCTCTAAGATATAGAAAGAAATTTTGGATAGTACTGGCGCTTGCCGCACTTGTCATTCTTGTCGGCAGCGGGGGTATTACCGCCTACTTTGTGCGTTACACGGCAACATCAGAGTCTTCTTGTGAACAGTGTCATCCCGAACTTACGGAGCTTTGGAAAAAGTCAAACGGATGTCCCGCAAACCAGACAAAATGTTACGAATGTCATTCACGAATTCAAAAATTTCACTCTCGCGACTGGAACTTATTCAGACAGGCGCGCAATCATTTCGTACCCCCGGAGTATCTTGCTGACGACGAAGTAACATCCGAAAGATGTCTGGATTGTCATGCTGACGTACTCAATTTCGGCTACAAAGTAAAAAAGAAGGTCATAAAATTCACTCACCGCTTCCACCACGAAGAGGGTCTGGTTTGCGTGGATTGTCATCGTACAGCTGGACATGCATATATGACAAACAGCACCAACAGGCCGACAATCGAGGAATGCCTTCCGTGCCACCGCAGGGAATTCGAGGGTCCGCCTAAGAACCAGAAGTGCCTGAATTGTCATGATGTCATGCTGGTACCCGGAAAGATACATGATTAAAGCATTCGACATATTTTTTATCCTTCTGGCCCTCGTCATCTTTTCATGGGGCTTTTATAAACGCACTCGAAATTGGCGTATAGGAGTAAGCGATAATCGATCCGACAAAATATGGTTTAGAATAAAATCTTTTCTGGTAGATGGAATCATCCACCGGAGGATTTTACAAGACCTGTATCCCGGCTCTATCCATCTTCTTCTCTTCCTGGGCTTTTTAGTGCCGTTTTCGGTTATTGTCGTAACCCAGTTCATGTTTACCCTGCCCACTCTGCTCGCCCGCATCCTGTCTCTTTCCCTCGATATAATCGCTCTTGCAGCGGTCGCAGGCCTCATCCTGGCCATGTATCGCCGTTATGTCACTCGGCCGTCGAGACTGGACAATCAGCCCGACGATCTTGCTGCCCTCATCCTTATCCTGATTATCCTTCTCTCCGGGATAATACTCGAAAGTCTTAGGTTATCAGTCATCGGTAAGGACGCACAAGCATGGGCGCCTGTAGGTAGGATTATAGCTTCGCTCATAAACATAACCGGTCTGAGCAGCCAAGCCAAAGGCTTTCTGGCTACGGTTTTTTTCCGAATCCACTTCTTTGTTGTTCTCGGCACTATCGCTTATATCCCTTTCTCCACACTTTTCCATATCGTCAGCTCTCCGCTTAACATGATCTACCGCTCCCTTGAACCTAAAGGCACCCTTTCCCATTTAGACCGGGAGGATGAAGAGGCCGAGACTTTTGGAATATCAAAAATCGAAGAATTTACATGGAAGCAGCTTATGGATCTGGATGCCTGCATGAGGTGCGGGAGGTGTCAGGATCACTGCCCTGCTTATTTAACCGAAAAGTCCTTGTCTCCAAAGAAGATCATTAATGACTTAAAAACCCATTTGCATATCAGGGCGCCCCATATTATTAAAGCTAAGATCAAAGGAGCCGAAGCAGAGGAAGTTCCCGCACTCGTGGGAAGCGTTATCGAGCAGGATGTTCTCTGGGCCTGTACGACCTGCCGCTCTTGCATGGAGCATTGTCCTGTCTTTGTCGAACACATCGATAAAATCGTAGATATGAGGCGTTATCAGGTACTCATGGAGAGCCAATTCCCCGAGGAACTCAAAACTGCCTTCAAGGGCCTGGAGACAAACTCTAATCCCTGGGGTATGGGGCGAGCGGACCGTGCTGACTGGGTGGAGGGACTGGATGTTCCGACCATGTCAGAGCTTACGGGAAAGGAGATCGATTATTTATTTTTTGTAGGCTGTATTCGTTCATACGAAGACCGAAATAAAAAAGCAACCGAGTCCATGGTAAGAATTCTGAATAACCTCGGCGTTAAATTCGCCATTCTTGGAATCGAGGAGGGCTGTTGCGGTGACCCGGCCAGGCGTGTGGGCAACGAATATCTGTACCAGATGCTCGCTCAGACCAATATAGAAACATTCAACCGGTATAACATAAAAAAAATCCTGACCACATGTCCCCACTGTTACAACACGCTCAAGAATGAATATCCACAACTCGGCTTTAAATGCGAAGTGATACACCATGCTGAATTCCTTCATGAAAACATCCGAAATGGGCGCCTCAAACTGGAGCAGCCCCTGGCCAAAAAGCTTACCTACCATGACCCTTGCTATCTCGGCCGCTACAACGGCCTATACGAGCCCCCAAGGGAAGTGCTCAAGGCCATCCCTTCTCTCAATATCAGAGAAATGAAACGCTCGAGAGCAGACTCTTTATGCTGCGGGGCAGGGGGAGGCTGGATGTGGATGGATGAAAAGATCGGCAAGAGAATGAACATCCAGCGTCTTGAGGACGCCCTGGCTGTAGAGCCTGAGTGGATTGCTACTGCCTGTCCCTTTTGTGTCACCATGTTCACTGATGCAATAAAAGACAAGAACATGGAAGAGGACGTAAAGGTATGGGATATTGTAGAGCTTGTCACTCAGGCTCTTATAGAGAAAAAAAAATAACCTGAATTATTCACGTAGAGAAAAAGAAATAACCTGGATTATTCATAAAAACTGCCGACAAAGGCTCATCACATCTGTCATTCCCGCGAAGCCTGTGCCCGCGTAGGCGGGGTAGCAAGAATCCAGGATTAGTAATAAAAAAATAAAATATAAGAAAAGTAGAGATAAAAAGATTTATTATTCTACTGGATTCCCGCCTTCGCGGGAATGACAGAAAGAACTGAACATACCAAAAGCAATCTCGACTCGTGAATAATCCAGGATAACTGCTCTCCTCATAATAAATATAATCCTTAACAAGTGTCTGTTTCACCTGGTTAGGATATCTTGAAAGGCGGCGTACGCTCTATCTATGTCATCATCATCTATATCTTTGTGAGTAACAAAACGAATTCCTCCCCTTGTGGCCAGCGCCAATATTCTTCGTTCTTCGAGCTTCGCTAAAAAATCAGGAATGGTAAGGCTGGGATGGCTGAGATCAAAAATGATCATGTTCGTTTCAATGTGGTCAGGATTAAGGATAATTCCAGGAAGATCGGCGATGGCTAATGCCAATTTTTTTGCCCTTTTATGATCTTCTTTCAACCTGTCAACCATTTCTGTCAAAGCAACAATTCCCGGTGCAGCCAGAATTCCAACCTGCCTCATTCCTCCGCCCAGTGCTTTTCTCACGCGGCGTGCATAATCGATAAAATCTCTGTCTCCGACCAATAAAGAACCAACAGGAGCGGACAGACCTTTGGATAGACAAAACATTAAGGAATCGCCAATCGCTGCATATTCTTTCACAGAAATTCCAGAGACATGGCTGGCGTTAAAAACGCGAGCCCCGTCAAAATGTATTTTTATCTCATGCCTGTCAGCGATCTCCCGAATAGCCTTCAGATTCTCCATAGGGACAACCGCTCCGCTCAAGTTGTTATGTGTATTTTCTACACAGATAAGAGATGTCCGAGGAAAATGTACGGAAGGCTTCCGGATATTTCTCTCCACCTCCTCCGGGTCCATTGCTCCCCGGTTTGAAGAGAGAGGACGGGGAGTCACCCTTGATATAAATGTCATGTGAGTCGATTCCATATTGTAAAGATGAGCCCGTTCTTCCACGATGACTTCTTCTAATTCTTTCGTCCAGACTTTTATGGCGATGGAATTTCCCATCGTTCCAGAGGGAACAAACAAAGCAGCTTCTTTACCCATTATATCTGCGGACAAAGACTCCAGTTTCTGAACAGTAGGATCATCCCCCAAAACATCATCTCCTACTACCGCCTCTGCCATCGCTTTTTTCATATTTTCAGTAGGTCGAGTGACCGTATCGCTTCTAAAATCCGAATATTTATCCATCGCCTATTCTCCTTCCGTGAGCCACTATTATACAAAAAAGACAATGTTCCTGAAAGGGATAGGTAACTTTTCCTCCGTTTACTTGGTTATGAAACTATGGTATTAATAAACTGTTCCCATTTTTTTAAACAGTAACCATGCTTGCAAAAAAAATTTACAATGTCTTACTTTTTTTATTTATTTTTTTCATAATCTTTTTTATGAGTGCTATTGTGTCTTCCCAGCTGGTCATCAAAGGCGAAGTGGCCACTGTCCCCAAAATCATCGGGAAAACTCTTGAAGAGGCAAAACCTGAGCTTGATAAGAAAAGATTATCCATTGTCAAAAAAGGAGAACAGTTCGACAACCAGTGGAAACAGGGAAAAATCATTTTTCAAGACCCGGCTCCAGGTTCAAAAGTAAAATATTATAAAGCAGTAAAGGTTATCGTGAGTGCAGGCAGTGAGATGATCATTATTCCACGACTTACAGGAAAGAATTTCGAGACGATCAATCAAATTCTCAGCGATGCGGGCTTAAGAAAGGGCACAATATCTCATGTTCATAACACAAAATATTCTGCCGGTAAAATCATTGCTCAATACCCCCCCGCTTTTGAAGAGGCTGGAAGGAACTTATACGTGAGTCTCCTTGTCAGTCAGGGAGGAGAAGAAGAAAAATATCTCATGCCCGATTTGATTGGAAAAGAAGCAGAGACAATGATAGTCAAGTTAAAAGAATTGGGCTTCAATGTAGCAGATAAACGCCAGAAATACTATCCTCATCTGAATATCCCTGGAATCATTACCAATCAAACCCCTCAGCCTGGTTTTCCCGTACAAAAAAATAATCCGATCACCCTCGAGGTAAGCAAATAATGATTCAGATCGCCCCTTTCCTTCTCTCAACTGATCCCTCAACAATCGAGAAATCATGACGTGTTTAGTAACCGGAGCTGCAGGATTCATCGGATCGCATCTCTGCAGGAAACTCATAAAGGAAGGATTCTCTGTGGCCGGCATCGACTCTTTTACGGATTCCTACCCTAAGTGGATAAAAGAAAGAAATATCAAGCCGCTCATGAGAGAAAAAAATTTTAAATTTTTGAGCAGCGATTTGAATGATCTGGAATTAAAAAAACTCTTATCAAAAACAGATTATGTTTTTCATCATGCTGCCCAAGCCGGGGTAAGGACCAGTTGGGGAGAGAATTTTTCTGTATACATAAAAAACAACATCGAAGCCACTCAAAAATTATTAGAAGCAGCAAAAAACAGCCGGATAAAAAAGTTCATTTATGCCTCTTCTTCTTCTGTCTATGGATTCTGCCCAGAACTTCCCATGTCCGAGACCAGCCCTCTTTATCCTTTCTCCCCTTATGGAGTTAGCAAACTCGCGGCTGAACATCTCTGTTTTCTTTACTTTAAAAATTACAATGTTCCCACGGTCTCTCTGAGATTCTTCACCGTTTACGGTCCAGGACAACGGCCGGACATGGCCTTTCATAAATTCTTCAAGGCTATTGCAGAAGATAAGCAGATCACTGTTTATGGTGACGGAAAACAGACCAGGGACTTCACGTATGTCGATGACATCATTGAAGCCAATTTTTCGTCTCTTAAAAATGGAGTGCCAGGAGAAATATATAATATTGGTGGGGGAAGTCGAAAAAAATTGGAAGAAATCTTCCCAATTTTAGAGAGTATCTGCCAAAAAAAAATAAAAATGTTCCGGGAAGAAAAACAGAAAGGAGATGTCCCTCATACTCTTGCTGATATCCAAAAGGCACACAAAGAACTCAATTATTCGCCTCAAATCCAGCTACCTGACGGACTCAAAGAAGAATGGACTTGGATTCAAGGACTCTATTCTTCCTAAAAGATAAGAAATTTATAAAAGGAATAATACAATGAACAAGCGCCTAATCGCTCTTTCAGTTTCTCTCCTCATTATCATCCTCGGCTTCGGCTGCGGGGGGAAGAAAACAGAGATTTCACCGGATGAAATCTCCTCAGATGAAAATCTGTATAAACAGGGAGAAAAATATATCAAAAAGGACCCAGAGAGAGCTCGCCTGTATTTCAGACAAGTTATTGACTCCTTTCCCAGAAGCTTTTATGCTCAACGGGCGAAATTAGCTATTGCCGACTCTTTCTTTCAAAAGGGAGATGAGGGGAGTATGATACTCGCTTCCTCTGAATACAGGGAGTTCATAAACCTCTTTCCTTTCAGCCCTTCTGCACCTTATGCACAAAATCAAATCGCTCTGACATATTATAAAAAAGTCTTAAGGCCAGGAAGGGACCAGACAAAAACAAAACTAGCCCTCAAAGAATTTAAAATAGTTGTCAATAAATACCCAACCAGTGAAGCAGCAAAATCTGCCAGTGAAAAGATACTTGATTGTGAAGAGAGATTGGCAGAACATTATCTCCATATAGGAAAATATTATTACACAGTGAATGTCGTTGGAGCTGCAGTACAACGATTGAAAGAGATAATGACTGATTTTCCAAATTTTTCAAAAATGGATAGAGTCTATTTTTACTTAGGAGATTCCTATTATAA
>DAOUYU010000134.1 GCA_030673995.1 Candidatus Aminicenantota bacterium | reverse complement strand
AAAAGAAGGGCAAAGTCATAACATTTTTTGCTTATGCGTTTATTGTCTTTGCTGTGGTGATGACTGTCTGGAGTCTTTTATGATAAGAGGGAAGAAGCCCGCGCCAGCATTTCTTTTGCTGCTTGTTTTCTTTCTGGCCTTCTTTTCGGTCTATGATCTTGCGCAGCAGGATACGCCGGAAGAACAAAGCCAGGCCGCTCAAGCTGAAAAAGATCAGAAAAAGGTCGTTCCCACTCCAAAGGATATTAAAGAGTCAACAGGCATCTATGTTTTTGTTGGCTGGATGTGGCTTGCGGTATTTGTCCTTGTTTTTTTCTTGAGGCTTAAAATAAAGGAAGTCGACAGACTCTATAGACTTGGATATTTTTCAAACAAAATTGTTTCCAGAAGACCGGGGAAATAATCTGATTTATTAAAAACTAATTTTTATTCCTGCTCTAAATGAAAAGCCATTGAGGTTGATCTCTGCCAGACGAATGTTTTTATAATCTTCAGAATCAGGCTCTTCTTCGAACAAATCTATCTGTGCCATAGTGATTCCCTCGAGAGAATCAACGGATTCATAATACCATAGTTGCCCTTCAAATTCCTCATTTACAGTTCCGCTATCCTCAATATAAGTACTCGAGAATCCCCATTTCATATAATAATCCCAATCATCAGTTGCGTTTCCTTCCCAGTCGCTAAATGTGACAGATCTATAATTTCCTTCGATAACTAACGACATATTTGGCGAGAATTTAATATCAAGGCCGGCGCCTCCATGATACCCGATTGCATTACATGTGGCTTCGTAAATTTTGGTTCCTTCAACTGCAAACCGGTCATAATAGCTGAATAAATATGTATCACTACTATCGTAATAATCCTCTTGATAATCATAATCAGATTCGTAAGTCTGAGTAGCTTCTAACTTGCCCAGGTAATAGCCAGCTCCTCCTGTGATAAAAAAGTCTGCCATATTGCCCATAGGAACGTAAAGATAAAGGCTAAAAGTCAGAGGAATAACGGTTAGTTTATGCTCAGCATCCATTGCTATATCATTATCCTCGAAAACATTTTGATAATCCGACAATGGGTCATCTCCAAGCCAGCTATCTCCGTAACTGAAGGACAAAATCCCTGGATTTGTCTTGGTCAAATATCCACCGCCCAGACCTATGCTGAAAAAAGGCGACAGATTAAGCAGCAATTCGCCTTTATAAGATGGTATCCACTTTACTTCCTCCCAATCAAGACTTAAAGTGGCATCGGGAAGAAGGCTGCCAATAGTTTCAAATGCTTCATTGATGCTTTGAATTACCTCGTTAAAATCCCCGCCGTTAATATTGCTCATTCCTCCGCTAAAAGAGAAGCTAATCGGACCCTTTCTTCTTAAATCTCTTGCATATGCGTCAAAGTAATCTTCCTGCAGTTTAAGGGGTGCGGGGTTTATTTTTTCTTCCTTGACCTCTTTTCCCTCTACGATTTTAAGGATTTTCTCGTTCGATAGCTTCAGTACACCCATGTCCTGCTCGTTAAAAATGACAGAATTCTCATCGCTGGATACTATCTCGCCTCTCAGTACGATGCCATTTTTCAAATGAATCTGAGCAGCAGAAGAAAAACAGGCAAGAAGCATTACAGGGATTAAAAGGAGAAACAATTTTAGTAAACCTTTTTTCATAGATAACCTCCTTTTACATAATATATAGTTGAACGATAAAATTTATAATTGAACAATAAACCACTTTCTCCCTCAATTGAGACGCTCATATTATATTATCCTATTGATTTTAAAAGGTCAAGGAGAAACTTTTCGCCTCTCCTTCGTCATAAAATAAGAATGAGTGAAGTTATGGAAAATTCTTCGAGAGATAAAAATCGAAACATACAGAGGGATCAGGGACACAGAGAGAGGCTCAGAGAGAAGTTTTTAAAAGGGGGACTCAAAGGATTCCTGGATTATGAGATCATTGAACTTCTCTTGACTCTGGGAACACCTCGAAGGGATTGCAAACAGCAGGCATGGGCAGCCCTGAAGAAATTCCAGTCATTGAGAGGAGTCCTGGAGGCTCCGGTCGAAGAACTTTTAAAGATAAGGGGAATTGGTCCCAATAATATTTTCGGACTCAAACTCAGTCAGGAGGTCTCCCGCCGTTTTCTCAAAGACAGAATGTTGAACAAGCCCTACTGCCACTCTTCAAAAGAAGTTTTTGAATACCTTTATCATGCGCTCAGGGATTTAAAAAGGGAAAAATTCAAGGTCATGTTTTTAGATTCAAAAAACCAAATACTGGAGGAGAAAACTGTATTTGAAGGTACGGTAGACTCTAGCGCTGTATATCCCAGGGAGATCGTGAAAGAAGCCCTGAAATGTAACGCTTCATCCTTGATTTTCATCCATAATCACCCATCGGGCGATCCTGAACCTTCTCTGAGTGACAGGGAGATCACAAAAGAACTTGTTTTTGCAGCAGATGTCATGCAGCTTAAAGTGCTGGACCACATCATAATCGGGAATAACCGCTATTTCAGTTTTGCCGATGAAGGGCTGGTCGATGATTATGATATAATGTATCAAAATTTCAAAAAGAGAGACCAGGGGTGAAGAGAATAAGTTTGTAAAATCCTCTTCCCATAAGTAAACTTGAAAGAGGAGGTCAAAATGCTCAATGACAGGGAAATAGCAAATCAGGCAGGAATAAAGCCGATTGAGGAAATAGCTGAGAAGCTGGAAATTGAATCTCAACATTTAGAGAAATACGGTAAGTATAAAGCCAAGGTTTCCCCGGAAAATATCCGCAGAAAAGAGGGTCAAAAAGGTAAACTGATCATGGTCACAGCCATGACTCCAACTCCGGCCGGAGAGGGGAAGACCACGACTTCTATCGGTTTGGCCGATGCGTTGAGCCGGTTGGGGAAAAAGGTGGTCGTAGCCCTGAGAGAACCATCGCTCGGACCTGTATTTGGAATGAAAGGAGGAGCCACTGGGGGTGGGTATGCCCAGGTCGCACCACGGGAGGATATCAACCTTCATTTTACGGGAGATATTCATGCCGTTACAGCAGCACATAATCTTCTTGCGGCCATGGTAGACAACCGCCTTCATTTTGATGGGGTCTGCGGACTTCTCGACTGTAGAAGGATAGCCTGGAAGAGAGTTATGGATATGGATGACCGCGTTTTACGTGAAGTAGTCATTGGCATAGGAGGTCCTCTTCGAGGAATTGCCCGGGAGACAGGTTTCGATATAACAGCGGCCTCTGAGGTTATGGCTATTTTGTGCTTATCGAAAGATTTGAAAGATTTAAAGGAGAAAATGGGGAACATATTTATCGGCTATTCTCCGGGGAAAGAGCCTGTTTTTGCCCGTCAACTCAAGGCGGAAGGGTCAATGGCTGCCCTTCTCAAAGAAGCCATAAAGCCGAATCTCGTCCAGACTTTAGAAAGAACTCCTGTGCTTATCCATGGCGGGCCCTTTGCCAATATTGCTCATGGAACAAATTCCGTTATTGCCATCAGGATGGCTCTTGATCTGGCAGATGTTGTCGTTACAGAGACAGGTTTTGCCTCGGACCTGGGAGCAGAGAAGTTTTTTAACATTGTAGTCAGGACAGGACATATCCCTCCGCCTGATGCCTGTGTTCTTGTGGCAACTCTCAGGGCCCTCAAGCTCCACGGTGGAGTCAATCTGGATGAGGTCAGTGAAGAAAACGTGGAGGCCGTGGAACGGGGATTTGAAAATCTTCAAAAACATATAGAAAACCTCCGGATTTTTGGAGTTCCTTTTGTCGTTGCTTTGAATAAATTCCCTACAGATACACAGGCAGAGATTGACCGGGCCCTGGACCTGTGCCGGAGAGAAAAGACAAGAGCTGCCTTGAGTGAAGTTTATGGCAAAGGGGGACAAGGTGGGGAGGAATTGGCTCAGGAGCTTTTAATCGCCATCGAAGAGGATAAAAACGAGTTACAATTCCTTTATCCCTTGGACATGCCTCTTCTGGATAAGATAGATATTGTCGCCCAAAAGATCTATGGTGCTTCTTCAGTTGCTATGGAAGGGAAAATAAGAAGGAAAATACGCAGGATTGAAAGAAGAGGATTTGGGAATCTTCCCGTTTGCATCGCCAAAACGCAGTATTCCCTTTCAGATGATGATGAAGCATTGGGCAGGCCCAGAGATTTCACTGTTATTGTTACCGATGCTTCCCTCAGTTCCGGAGCAGGCTTTGTTGTTGTTTACTGCGGAGATGTCATGACTATGCCGGGTTTGCCGAAGGTCCCCGCCTCGGAAAAAATAGATATAACGGATGATGAAGAGATCACCGGACTCTTATAATGAAAATGCAAACCTTTTTCAATAATGGATTTGGAAATGCTTACTTTATATTTACTATGTTTTTCAATTGTGATAAAAATGTATAGAATTTAATTATTTTATATGGAAGGTTTAATATATGTGTGAACTGAGAGATGTTTTCATTGTAAGTGCGGCTCGTATCGCAACTGGCAGTTTTCTAGGGGCTCTTAAAAATATTAAAGCTCCTGAATTAGGCGGCTTTGCAATTAGAGAAGCCGTGAAAAGAGCAGGAATTTCGGGTGAAGATGTCGATGAAGTCATTATGGGAAACGTTGTTTCAGCGGGAATAGGTCAGGCCTCTGCCAAGCAGGCAGCTGTGAAAGGCGGAATTCCGCACTCCGTAAGCTGCTTTGCCGTGAACAAGGTTTGCGGTTCGGCTTTAAAAGCAGTCGCTCTGGCAGCTCAAGCCATCTGGCTCGAAGAGAAAGAGATTGTCGTGGCCGGTGGAATGGAAAGTATGAGCCAGGCGCCGCATATGCTTTGGGGAGTAAGAGATGGAGTTAAATTTGGCGACTTGAAGATGAAGGACTCCATGATCCTTGATGGTCTCTGGTGTGCTTTTGACGACCAGCACATGGGCATGACTGGAGAAGTCGTTGCCGAGAAGTTTGGTGCAACCCGCCAGGAACAGGATGAGCATGCTCTAAGCAGCCAGCATAAAGCCGTGAAAGCCATCGAAAACGGTTATTTCAAGGATGAGATAGTCCCTGTGGGCGTTCCTCAAAGGAAAGGGGAGCCACTCGTCTTCGAAGTGGATGAAGGGCCA
>DAOUYU010000045.1 GCA_030673995.1 Candidatus Aminicenantota bacterium | reverse complement strand
TTTTTATGAATAATTCAAGGAAAGGAGTTTACAATGAAAGAGAGAATCGAAAAAGCTCTGGATAAGATTCGACCTTCCCTTATGGCAGATGGAGGAAATGTTGAACTTTTGGAAGTTGAAGGCGACCTGGTAAAAGTCAAGCTAACCGGAGCTTGCGCTGGTTGCCCCATGTCCCAGATGACCTTAAAGATGGGAATTGAAAGAATCTTGAAGAAAGAAATTCCGGAAATCAAGGAAGTTGTAGCTGTTTAGATAAATAAAATAAGAGAAGCGGTTTCCCTTGATTTATGATTGTCTATTCGTTAAAGATTAAAGAGGACAAAAAATGAGAAAGGTGTATCTGGATCACATCGCTACGACTCCTCTTCATCCTCAGGTTCTAGATGCCATGCTTCCTTATTTGAAGGAAAACTTTGGCAATCCTCAAAGTCTTCATTCCACCGGACAGGAAGCTTCAAATGCTGTCGAAGAAGCCAGAGAAAAGGTAGCTCAGCTCCTCCATGCTCAGCCTGCGGAGATATTCTTTACATCAAGCGGTTCTGAGTCGAATAATTTTGCTCTGAAGGGTTTCGCCCATGCTCAACAAAGCCGGGGAACACATATCATTCACTCTGCCGTTGAACATCAGTCCGTTCTTCATTCGGCTAAAAGCCTGGAAAAACAGGGATTCAACGTGAGCGTGGTTCCCGTGGATAAATGGGGAGTGGTAGAGCCTGATGATGTCCGTAAGGCTCTCAAGGAAGACACTATACTTGTGTCTATTATGTTGGCCAACGGAGAAGTTGGGACCATTGAACCGGTGAGGGAGATTGCGGAGATGTGTCGCTCCCGTGACGTTCTTTTCCATACGGATGCAGTCGCTGCAGTGGGAAATATTCCCGTTGATGTGAAAGAGTTGGGAGTGGATGCCCTGAGCCTTGCAGGGAATCAATTCTACGGTCCCAAAGGTAGCGCAGCCCTGTTTGTGAAGAAAGGAAAAAGAATTATGCCCTTTATAGATGGCGGCATTCAGGAAGGAGGAAGAAGAGCTGGAACAGAAAATGTGGCTGGCATCGTAGGCATGGGAAAAGCCGCGGAGATAGCTATGAAGGAGATGGAGAAGCGGATTGGAAAGGCCAAGCCGTTAAGAGACAGGCTTATTCAACTCCTTCCTCAAAAAGTTGATCATGTCGTTCTCACCGGACATCCAGAAAAAAGACTGCCACATCACGCAAGTTTTTGCATCGAGTTTATCGAAGGAGAAGCGATGCTCTTGAATCTGGATATGCGGGGTATTTCTGCCTCCAGCGGCTCAGCCTGCACGTCACGAGCCTTGAAGGCTTCTCATGTTCTTCTGGCCATGGGGCTTGATCATGCCCTTGCCCAGGGCTCTCTTGTTTTTAGTTTGATCGAAGAGACGACTTCAAAGGATATGGATTATCTTCTTGAAGTCTTTCCGCCTATAGTAGAGAGACTGAGAAAGATGTCTCCCTTATATACAAAATATTTGGAGGAAAGGGAAAAATGATTTACAGCGAAAGAGTTATGGAACATTTTCAAAACCCCCGGAATGTGGGAGTGATTAAGGATGCAGACGGAATTGGCAAGGTTGGGAATCCTGTCTGCGGCGATGTGATGGCTTTTTATATCAATGTAAAAGATAACCGCCTTGTGGATATCAAGTTTCAGACATTTGGCTGCGGAGCTGCTATTGCTGTTTCCAGCATGGTCAGTGAAATGGCTATAGGGAAAACGATAGAGGAGGCTCTTGAAATCACCAATAAAAGTGTAGCAGAGGAATTGGGAGGCTTGCCCAAGAATAAACTCCACTGTTCAAATCTGGGGGCGGACGCCCTCCATGAGGCCATAGAAAATTACAGAGAAAAACAGAAAGCCTCAAAAAAAGAACCGTCTGAAAAATCTGTTTTGAGTGATAAATGTTACTGCCCTTATTGCGAAGGCCCCATTGAAGGAGTAGAGGATTTCTGTGAGAAGTGCGAGATTGAGCTTGAAGAGTGCCCGGAGTGCAAAAAGCCCAAAAAGAAGGGAGAAAAGGAATGTCCCCATTGTGGGGTAACGAAAATAATGATATGAGTGCTTTAAAATAGAATATAGATTTCTCCAGGCAAGAAAGAAACGAGTGGATAAATAAAGAGAGAAATGAGGAATAATGTGAAATTGGATTGTTTCGGTTTGCTCTGTCCTATGCCCATTATCCAGACTGCAGAAAAGATCAAAGAAATGAAGAGTGGAGAGGTTTTAGAAGTGACCTCCACTGATGAAGGGATCAAGGAAGATATGCCCGCCTGGTGCAGGCAGACAGGGCAAGAATATCTTGGTCTGGAGGAAGATGGAGAGATAATAAAAGTCTACGTCACGAAAACAAAGGATTAACAAAGATAACAAAGATAGATTAACTGATCTAGATTATTCACGAATCGAGGGAAGAATGACTAAAGAGGAAATGACAGAAAGGATAGCAAAATTAAAAAAGGAAAAGAGCGCCGTTATTTTTGCCCACAATTACCAGATCGGAGAAGTCCAGGACATGGCCGATTATATAGGAGACTCCCTCGAATTAAGTCAGAAAGCGGCTCAGATCAAGGAGAAGCTTATTGTTTTCTGCGGAGTCCATTTTATGGCTGAGACAGCCTCTATTCTGGCTCCTGAAAAAACAGTCCTTATCCCTGAAATCAAGGCTGGCTGTCCCATGGCCAATATGATCAATGCTTCGCAGCTGAGGAAGTGGAAAAAAAAATATCCAGAAGGAAAAGCCGTCTGTTATGTCAACACCACCGCAGAGGTTAAGGCTGAATGCGACATCTGCTGCACTTCATCCAATGCCGTCAAAGTTGTGAATTCCATCGACGGGGACGAGATTCTTTTTGCCCCGGATAAAAACCTTGCTGCCTACGTTGCCCGCCACACAGAGAAGAAAATCATTCCCTGGGATGGCTACTGTTATGTTCACAACAACATTCTGGCCAGGGATATAAAAGAGAAAAAGAGTCTCTATCCTGAGGCAGAAGTTTGGGTACATCCTGAATGCCGGCCCGAAGTTATAGACCTTGCAGACAAAGTTGTTTCCACGGGGAAAATGGTAAAGGAAGCCAGGAAAACGAAAAAGAACGAAATCATCATTGGAACGGAAACAGGGATAATCTACCGCATGAAAAAAGAGAACTCTGAAAAGGATTTTTATCCTGCCCGAGATATGGCTTTATGTTCTAATATGAAAAAGATAAATTTAAAAAAAGTTCTAAGATCTTTGGAAAAGATAATTTACAGGGTAGAAGTTCCTTCAGAAATCAGTCGGAAGGCTAGAGGGGCAATTGAGAAAATGGTGGAAATATAAGGAGAAATTCTCAAGTTTTAGCTTTGAGAAATTTGACCCCTTTTTACTTTTTATTAAACTTTTTAACAGAAAAGCATAGGGAGGATGCCATTCCGGGATGTGTCCCTTTTAAATGAGATGGGAAGATGAGAAGTGCAAAAGATAGAATCGGAGAGATTTTAGAAATATTGTACAAGAATTACTCCCAAAGCCATACAGCTCTCAAATTTAAAACACCACTTCAGATCATGGTGGCGACTATTCTGTCCGCTCAGTGTACCGACGAAAAAGTCAATCAGATCACTCCATCTCTTTTTCGTAAATACCAAACACCTGCCGATTTTGCTTCTGCTGATCAAAAAGAATTGGAAGAAGAAATCAGGTCATCAGGATTTTTCAGAAACAAAGCAAAGAATATCATTAATGCCTCCAAAAAGATCGTCGAAGATTTCAAAGGCGAGGTGCCGGATGAAATGGAGGACCTCATAACTCTTCCCGGCGTTGCCAGGAAGACAGCGAATATTGTCCTCTCCAGTGCCTTTAAGAAGGCGCAGGGTATTGCCGTCGATACACACGTGAGTCGGCTGTCTCAAAGATTAGGCTTGAGTATGGAAAAGGATCCGAATAAAATTGAAAGAGACCTTATGAGACTTGTTCCCAGAGAGGACTGGATCGACTTCAATTACATGCTTGTCAACCACGGCCGGAAAATTTGTCCGGCTCGAAAGCCTCTCTGTCCTCAGTGTGAGATAAAACATCTCTGCCCTTTGGCAAAGGACTTTTACCCGGAGAGCGAGCTCAATCTTTGAGCGATGAGAATATGATCAAAGAAGCCATGTTTTACAGCTCTCTAGCGGATAAAAAAGTTTCCTGTTTTCTTTGCAGCCATAAATGTCAGATTGCCGTCTCGAAATTTGGAATCTGCGGCGTTAGGCAGAACAGGGAGGGAAAGCTTTACACGCACGTGTTTGGTGAAGTTATAGCCGCCCATGTTGACCCGATAGAAAAAAAGCCCCTTTATCATTTTCTTCCCGGAACAACATCCTTTTCCATCGCCACAATCGGATGCAACTTCCGCTGCCCGTTCTGTCAGAACTGGCAGATTTCCCAGGCATCCATGAGGAAAGGAGAGGGCATGTCAGGCCAAAAACTTCTCCCCGAGGATGTCGTTGCAGGAGCAAAACGATACGGCTGCAAGAGTGTCTCTTATACCTACACTGAACCTACGATTTTCTTCGAATATGCCTACGAGACAGCCAAGCTTGCATCGAGAGCAGGCCTAGGCAATAATTTTGTTACCAACGGCTACATGACCGCAGAAGCTCTGGAGGCCATACATCCTTACCTGGATGCGTGCAATGTTGACCTTAAATCTTTTAGGGAGGAGTTTTATCGAGATATATGCCAGAGCCACCTCCAGCCTGTCCTTGACTCGATCCGGCTTATGAAAAAATTAAACATCTGGGTGGAGGTGACAACTCTTGTGGTTCCCGATGTGAATGACGGAGAAGAGGAGTTGAGGGATATCGCCCGCTTTATAGTTGACACAGACCCTGATATTCCCTGGCATATCAGCCGCTTCCATCCTGACTACGAATATACGGATTCCCGGGCGACTCCCACTGAAACCCTGCGTTTGGCCTATTCCATCGGGAAAGAAGAGGGGCTTCGCTATGTTTATGTCGGGAATGTCCTGGGAGTGGCGGAGGATACTCTGTGTCCTTCCTGCGGAAAGACTCTGATTAGAAGAGGAGGATTCAGCATCTCTGATTACAAGGTCAAAGATTCCGCCTGCAGCTTTTGTGGGAGCCCTGTTGCCGGCCGTTTTAAGCTGCCTGAATAGACGGCTATTCAATGTCTTTGCGGGATTGGCCTGGTGTTATAGCAAGGACTGAGTGAAGGGAGACTCAAGAGTGGAAAAATACAGGTTTTTTGAGCATACGGCTGATGCGAAATTCCAGGCATATGGCGCGACACTGGAGGAGGCCTTCACCAATGCGGCGTTAGCCACTGTGACTTTGATGTGGGATTGGAAAAAAATCGAGAAAAAAATAGAACGAAAAGTTGAGGTAGAAGGCAAAGACCTCAAACAGTTGCTCGCCATTTTTTTAGAGGAAATCCTCTATTTGCTGGATTCGAAAAATTTTCTAACAGGCGCTGCCGAAAAGGTAAGAGTGAAACAAGAAGGAAGCCGGTATGTGTTGAAAGCACTCTTTAAAGGAGATATATATTCTGATAAATATGAAATTTACGGAGATGTCAAGGCCATAACCTACAATGAGATGAAAATCGAAGACAGGAATGGTTTTATGGTTCAGGTTGTGGTCGATATGTGAGGAAAAAAATGGAACTGAAAAAAATAAATGAATACACCTGGGAAATTCCGAAGACCGGGGAGATGAGGGTTCCCGCGCTTATTTATACCTCCTCAAAGCTTCTTGATAACGTAAAGCGAGACCGGACTTTGCTGCAGGCTAGAAATGTGGCCTGTTTGCCCGGAATCCAGAGGACAGCTTACGTCATGCCGGATGCACATCAGGGCTATGGCTTTCCCATAGGCGGAGTGGCGGCCTTTGATATGGATAATGGCATCATCTCGCCCGGCGGAGTCGGTTATGATATTAACTGCGGGGTCAGGCTTTTGAGGACGGACTATTCAGAAAGAGATATCCATGAAAAGAGAAAACAACTCTTAGCAGAGATATTTAGAGAAGTTCCGGCAGGTGTGGGCAAGGGGGGGAAAACACGCCTGAGCCGAAACGTACTCCTGGAAGTCTGCACAAAAGGCGCAGAATGGGCGGTTGAGAATGGCTACGGAACAGGAGATGATTTATTAAGGACCGAAGAGAACGGAAAGATGAAAGGTGCAGATTCGAATTGTCTTTCTTCACGGGCAATAGAGAGAGGCATTCCCCAGTTAGGGACATTGGGCGCCGGAAATCACTTTTTAGAGATCCAGAAGGTCTCGGAGATTTATGATGACCGGGCCGCAGGAGCATTTGGAATTCACTCCAGGGACCAGATTTTAGTCATGATTCACTGCGGGAGCCGGGGATTAGGACACCAGGTCGCATCCGACTATATCCGGTTTATGGAAAACAAGTTTGGAACGAGAGGATTACCCGATAGAGAGCTAATTAATGCGCCCATCCGTTCGCCGTTGGGCGAGAAGTATTATAAAACCATGAGCGCGGCGGTTAATTTTGCCTTTGCCAACAGACAGATGATTGCCCACTGGGTCCGGCAGGTTTTTAAAAAAGTCTTGGGAAGCTCTGAGGGGATGGACCAGGTCTATGATGTCTGCCATAACGTGGCCAAATTTGAAAAACATAAAATAAATGGTGAGCTGAAAGAAGTCTGTATTCACCGCAAAGGCGCCACGCGAAGTTTTGGTCCTGGCCGTGAGGAGATCCCTGCGGTCTACCGTTCTGTGGGGCAGCCGGTCATCATTCCAGGAAGCATGGGTACCTCCTCCTATATCCTCGTTGGAACCGAGGAGGCAGAAAGATTGAGCTTCGGCTCCACGGCTCACGGTGCTGGAAGATTGATGTCAAGACACGAGGCTCGGCGCCGTTTCAGAGGAGAAAAGATAAAACAGGATATGGAGCATAAAGGGATTGAGCTCATGTCGACAAGCTGGAAAGGGGTGGCCGAGGAAGCATCGGGTGCCTACAAGGATGTGGATGAGGTGGTCAGGGTTTCCCATGAGGCGGGGATCGGAAAGCTGGTGGCAAAGGTTGTCCCTGTCGGTGTTATGAAAGGTTAGCCTGAATTATTTATAAAAACTGCCGACACCATAATTTCATATCAACGATATCTGCTTTTCAGCTTGTTTTTTCACAATAGCATGATAAACAATTCTACCATTTTCTCTTCTACATTTAATCGGCATTTTTTACCCTTCGGGCGAGCAAATCTGACGACCATTATTATAATTAAATTGTCATCGCGAGCGAAGCGTGGCGATCTCATGATGATGCGCCACAGGCATGAGATTGCCACGTCGCTGCGCTCCTCACAATGTTGTCTACTTTTCATTCCTCGCAATTACGTAGGGCTTCGTTACAGCCCTACCAGGTTTTGGGGGATAGACGCAGCGACCATTGAAGATTTAGCCTTCGGAGTGTGGCCTTCGAGGGAAGCTGGCGAAGTCAGCCGGCCGAGATGTTTGAGCACGAGACAGGAAAAAGATGCAGGTTAAGTTATTAAAAAGATCATACGGCGTATGTCATGAACTAAGATGCGGAGTTTCGAGGCCGCCTAGAAGGCTGAACGGAGAATGGCGTTAAAAATCTGAAGGGGAGCGAGGCTATCCCCCAAAACCTTTTCTAATTTTAGAAATGTGAGAAGGTTGACATTTTGTTTTGCTCTTTTTATTTTAGAAGCAACCATGAAAATTTTTCTCGCCGGCTACAATGTAGATAGCGAAGTCCTCGAAGAACTCAAGAAAAAGTCCCCACATCGGGAGGATGTTACTCCTGAAACCCTCTCTGCTTCTTATGCGCGTATCTCCAGGGATCCCCGCCCGGTGAATGAACTGCGAGCCCTAGCCCGAACGGAAGTGAAAAGGGCGCGGCGGTCCAACCGGGACATCATCTTCAAGAGGGGGCATCATTCTTTTGCCGAGCATGCTGTTTTTAACTTTGATATCATCGGAATGAGCCGCTTGGCGATAGAAGAGATAGAAAAGTTTCGGCTCTGTTCCTATACCGAAAAATCCCAGCGTTATATTACACTAACCGATGATTTTGTCATCCCCGAGGAGGTAAAGAAAGCCGGATTGAAAGATGTTTTCACAAAAACAATCAACACTCAAAATGCCCTCTACCCCAGGCTTTATATAAAGTTAAAATCCGATTTCTTTGAGAAAAACAAGAAGATGGCCGAAAATCCCAAGAAACATTCCATACTCGATGGATGGGCAAAGGAAGATGCCCGGTATGTGACCAGCCTGGCTACCGAAGGACAGCTCGGTATGACTACAAACGCCCGGAATCTGGAATTTCTGATCCGCCGCTTGGCCTCAAAAAAACTGGCGGAACTCAAAGAATTCAACCAGAAGATTTTCGCTCTGGCCAAAGAAGTGGCTCCCTCAATTTTACTTTTTACCGAAGCCAATGATTTTGATTCCAGAACATACGGGGAACTCGAAGATAAAGCGCAGTCCTTTTTGGAATCTTCTGGGGATAGCAAAGAGCCGGTCTCTCTTGTGGATTATACTCCCGATGCTGATACAAAATTGATCGCTTCCCTTTTGCACACTATTTCCTCTTTGTCTTACGACCAATGTTTAAAGAAGGCCACACAACTCAAGCAGAAAGAAAAGAGAGATTATCTGAAGGCTGCTTTTCAATACATGGAATTTTATGACTTTCCTCTCCGGGAGCTCGAATACGTAAACCTCACCTATGATTTGATCATCTCGGCCTCCTGCTTTGGTCAGCTCAAGCGTCACCGTATGGCTACCCTGACAGCGCAGAGATATAATCCGGAATTAGGTGTAACTGTCCCGCCCTCGGTTGATGCAGTTGGCTCCAGAAAAGAGTTTATGAAGATGATGGATGAGACAAATCGTGTTTATTCTCTCTTGAATGATGCTCTGGACTGCGGCGCAGAGTATGTGTTGACCAATGCTCATCGAAGAAGAGCTTTGCTTGAGGTCAATGCCAGGGAGCTGTATCACATCTCGAGGCTGAGGGAAGATGTTACAGCTCAATGGGATATTCGGAGGACGGCCGCAGAGATGTCCAGGCTTGCCAGGGAGATCATGCCATTGACGTGCCTTCTCATCGGGGGTAAGGACGCGTATCCTGCAGTCTATAAGGATGTTTTCGGAAAGTCCCCTAAAATTTTCCCACCGGAATTTTAATCCTTTTGTCCAGCCCTTTATGTTTTCGGTGTTACGATTTTATAAAAGTTCTTCTTACCTATTTTTAAGATGACTTCGCTTTTATCCTTCAGGTTTATCTGAAATCCGATATCTACAATCCTCTCTCCGTCGAGATAAACTCCTCCCTGGCGTACCGTTCTTTTTGCCTCGCCCCTGGATGGAAATATGTTTTTTTCGACAAGGAAATCAATGAGGGAAATCTCCGGCGTTTTGACCTCTATTTCTTCGATCTTGGAAGGAAGCTCTTTTTTCTTGAATACTCTTTCAAATTCCTCAACTGCTTTTCCGGCCTCTTCCTTTCCCCAAAAATCAGAGACTATAGACTGGGCCAGTTGTGACTTGAGATCCCTGGGATGGATTTTTCTTTCCTTAACTTCATTTTTCCATTTTTCGATCTGAGAGAGGGGCTCGTCTGTGAGCAGTTCGTAGTAACGGAACATCAGGGCATCGGTGATGGACATGATTTTTCCGTAGATCTCATCGGGAGATTCTGTGATTCCCACATAATTGTCTTGAGTTTTACTCATTTTCTCCACACCATCCAGCCCTTCGAGCAGAGGCATGGTGATAATAACCTGCGGCTCCTGGCCGAATTCCCTCTGTATTTCCCGGCCCACAAGGAGATTGAATTTTTGGTCTGTTCCCCCGAGCTCCACATCTGCCTTCAAGGCCACAGAATCATAAGCCTGCATGAGAGGATAGAAGATCTCGTGGGTGGATATGGGAATTCCCTTTTGCAGGCGGTTCGTAAAATCATCCCTCTCCAGGATGCGGGCAACCGTATATTTGGCAGCAAGGTTGATGATCTCGAAACTTGTCAGTTTCCCAAGCCAACGGGAGTTAAAATCGATAATGGTTTTTTTGCGGTCAAGAATCTTGAATATCTGAGTTTTATAGGTTTCCGCATTTTTTTTGATTTCTTCCCGTGTCATGGGGGGGCGGGTGGATGACCTCCCGGAGGGATCTCCGATGAGCCCGGTAAAATCGCCGATGAGAAAGATCACATCATGACCCAGATCCTGGAAATGCTTCATTTTGCGCAGGAGTACAGTATGTCCTAAATGAATATCAGGTGCTGTCGGGTCAAATCCCGCCTTGACCTTTAGAGGTCTGTGTTCCTTGAGAGAGAGTGTCAGTTTGGCTTTTAGCTCTTTTTCCTGAATAATCTCCACACAACCTTTTTTCAGGTACTTAAACTGTTCCTCGACGTCTTTCATCTTGTTTACTCTCGTATATACACTCTTTTCCCTCTCACTTCCACTTTTCCTTCAAAAAAGAGCCTTACCGCTTCGGGGTAGATTTTGTGTTCCTCCTTCAAAATTCTCTCGCTTAGTGTATCTTCTGTATCGTCCTGAAAAATGGGGACAACAGCTTGAATGATAATTGGACCCATATCCACGTCAGCGGTAACAAAATGAACGGTTGCTCCAGAGTATTTGACTCCCCAATCCAGTGCTTTTTTCTGGACATGAAGACCGGGAAAGGAAGGGAGCAGAGCTGGATGGATGTTCATGATACAGTGCTTAAAATTGTCGCAAAAGTAAGGCGTGAGGATTTTCATGTATCCAGCCAGGCAGATCAAATCCACATCTCTTTTTTTGACTTCCCTGGTGATGTCTTTGTCATACTCTTCTCGACTCGAATAGAGTTTTGGATTGAGGAAAAGAGTCTCGAGATTTCGCTCGCGTGCAATATTTAATCCTGGAGCTTCTTCTTTGTTGCTGAAGACGAGGGATATCTCGGCATTTATTTTTCCCTCTTGAATGGCATCATGGATAGTCATGAAATTTGAGCCCCGTCCTGAGAGAAAGACAGCAATTTTCCCTCTTTTTTTTGGGCTTTGAAAACCTTCTTCCATCATTTTCCTATCCTAAATTATTGGGTTTACTTCATTCTGAAAACTTCAGGGATAGATTCTTTCCACGCTTTGTAAGCTTCATTTATGGAGACATCGATGATTTTTTTATCGAGATGGGAGATAATCATCCTGTCCCCGCCGGTCTTTCCCATCTCAGTTGCTTTCACTTTTATTTTTT
>DAOUYU010000009.1 GCA_030673995.1 Candidatus Aminicenantota bacterium | reverse complement strand
GGCCGCAACGAAGCAGATGTGGTAAGATCGGCTCGCCCGAAGGGTAAAAAATGCCGACATTTGATAGAAATTATACAACAAACAAAGTGATAGTCTTTATTTTACTGAAAACCGGGCTATAATGTTAATATTATTGAAGATAAATGAAGGTGTCGGCAGTTTTTATGAATAATTCAGGAAATAAATCCTCCGGTAGCCTTCACATTGTTTCAACTCCTATTGGAAACCTTGAAGATCTAACCTTTAGAGCAGTGAGAGCTCTGGAAAACGTATCGATTATAGTCTGCGAAGATACCCGCCAGACGATAAAACTCTTGAATAAATACAATATAAAAAAAAGGCTTATCAGCTATTACCATCCCAAAGAAAGCCAGAAAATCCCGCGAATTATTAGCCTGCTCAAGGAAGGAAAAGATGTGGCCTTAGTCACTGACTCAGGGACTCCGGGTCTTTCAGATCCTGGATATCCACTTATTAAAGAGGCCATAACACAGGGAATAAATATTACCCCTGTCCCCGGCCCGTCAGCATTAACAGCTGCTCTTTCAGTCTCGGGTCTTCCAACCCATAGATTTTACTTCTTCGGCTTTCCTCCACCCAAAAAGGAGGCCACAAAAAAATTGCTTCATTCCCTAAAAGATGAAAGAGCGACTCTTGTTTTCTACATCCCTACTCGGAGAATTCACTCCTTCCTTCAACTCACTCTGGAAACGATAGGAAACAGACAGATTGTTATCGCCAGAGAAATGACAAAAATCTATGAGGAATTTCTCAGAGGCAAAACAGAAGATCTGATCAAAAAACTGGAAGGAAAGAAGATAAAGGGGGAAGCCACAATTCTAATAGAAGGGCTAACTTAAAATTATCTTAATACCTGTTTTTATGAATAATTCAGTGTAACCTGGATTATTCACGAGTCGAGGTTGCTGCAGATGCAAGGCGTCGGCCCATGAAGCTGTGGTAGCCCACCGCGAATGGGTCGCAACGCAGCAGATGCGGCGAGATCGACTCGCCCGAAGGGTAAAAGATGCCGACATAGGATGAAAATATGACCATGATAGAAAACTGGAATCTTGATTTGACAAAAATCAGACTGAAGAGATCATAGCATTGAAAATAAGATGTGGTGTCGGCATATTTTATGAATAATTCAGGTTTAGGCTTGAGCCAAAGTAATCGCCCTAACCTCTTTTGCACCGGCCTCTTTTAAAACAGAGCTACATTCTCGAATCGTCGCCCCTGTTGTATAGACATCATCAACCAAAAGCACAACTTTTCCCTTTATGTTTTCTCCTTTTTTGATACCAAATGCCCCTGAAACATTTTTTTCTCTCTCTTCCTCATCCAGCAGAGTCTGTGGAGGCGTGTTTCTATTTTTTACCAAGCATTCTTCCACAATTTCAATACTCTTAAGTCTGGACAATTCCTTTGCTATGATCTGAGTCTGGTTGAAACCGCGCTGCCTTTTCCTTTTGGGATGGAGAGGAACAGGAATCATGACTTCCACACCCCACCATAATTCATCCTCCTCCCCCAGAACTCGATAAACAAATTGAGCCAGGCTTTTTCCTAGAACCTGGAAACGACGGTATTTAAGGAGAATGATAATATCTTTAAACTTCCCCTTATACCTGGTACAAGAACGTTGATATGAAAAAGGAGGTCTTTTCTTTAAACAGTTTTGACAGAGATGAGGCTCTCCCGAACCCTCAAAAAACCGGCCACAGCATAAACAATAAGAGGGAAAAGTCGTTTTTATACCTTCCCAACAAGAGCGGCAGATAACCCTTTCTTCGGGAGATTCAAGCAAAGAAGAACACAATTCGCAAAAGGAGGGGAAAAAAATGAGCTCGGCTAATTTTGCATACGAAGGAAAATCTTTACGCAAAAAAGAAATCAAGGAAATTCTTTCTCTTCCTTTTCCTGGCACTCAATACAATAGAGAGCCCACGGCACAACAACCAGCCTTTTTTCACCAATATTGTTTTGGCACATCTGACAAACACCATAGCTGCTTTCTTCAATCCTCTTGATCGCTTCATCAATCATAAACAACCGTTTTCTCTCTGCATCAGAAAGGCTGAAAAGGAATTCTTTGGTGTATGAACTCTCAGCCTTATCCACAATATCCTGGGCAATTCCAGACTCAACCTCCTTGCCCTCGCTGTAGACTTCACTTAATATATTGATAATCTCTTCCTTTTTTTTCAACAGCATTTTCTTGAACCTTTCTCTTTCTCTAGCGTTCAAAATTATCCCCCCCTATTTTGCGTATTGCGTTCCCTTCATAATCGTCAAGGAACGATATATCTGCTCTAAGAGCATGATTCTGATTGACTCATGAGAGAATGTCATCTGAGAAAGAGAGAGAAGAAAATCAGCTCTCTTTAAAATTCTCTTTTCCAGGCCGAGAAATCCTCCTGCAACAAAGGTGATAACACGAGAGGAACTTGAAGCCAATCTCTCTAAAAACTGAGCAAACTCGGCGGAATTCATTTCTCGACCTCCATGAAAAAGGCAGATAATATAACCATCTTTTAAATGTTTTTCAAGTCCTAAAGCCTCAATTTTTTTAATTCTGTCAACAAACCTTTCTGCAATGCCTCTGGCAACCTTTGTCTGAACAAGTTCACATCTTTCTAAGCGGTTAATTCTCTCTAAGTAGAACTCCTGTAAGCCTCTTATTTCTCGATTTCGTGTTTTCCCAGGCCATAATATCTTTAGCTTCATGAAAAACTACAAAATTCGTGCCATTAACCTGAAAATGGCCCCTTCTTTCCTAAAATTGTCCATAAACAATAATGATTAAAACAAAAAATGTCAATATTTTTTACAAAAAAAAGTAAAAAAAATAGAGAAGGCAAGAATTAGGATTCAATAGCTATATTTCAAGGCATCGCCCCATAATTTTTCCAAGGAATAGTATTCCCTTGCTGTCTTTGAAAAAACATGAACAATGAAATATCCATAATCCATCAATATCCATTCAGCATTATCCTTCCCTTCAATGCTAAGAGGAGTAATATTTTCCTTTTTTAATTCCTGCTCAACATTCTTATAGAGAGCACGATTCTGTCTGGAGGAGTTTCCCTGCATGATTATGAAGAAATCCGTGAAAGAAGTGAGTCCCCTTAAATCCAGAACTAAAAGCTCCTCTCCCTTCTTGGCCTGGCTCGCCTTTACTGAAATCTTTATCTCGCGGGGAAGGCTCCTTTTGGTAATTGTTTTGTTAGATTTTTCGCCAGGCATTTTCTATATCTGATAAAGCTTGTTTTCTTTAATATAGGCTTCCACCTCAACGGAAACCATCGCCTCTATAGAATCACTTCTTCTGATTCTGTCTCTGATATCAGTCGAAGCAACATTCACCGCATCTATGGGCAAAAAGAATATTTTAAAGGTGGAAAGCAGCTTATCCGTCAAGGCTTCGGATCTTGATAACTCAAGCATCTTTTTCAGATACTTTCCCTTCAATTTTTTCTTTGCTTCGTATAAATGATATCCCGGCCGGCTGATAACCACAAAAAAACACCGTTTGAGTACATGTTCATAATCTTTCCATGTATCGATCTCCAAAAAAGCATCGATTCCTAGTATAAAAAAAATCAGGGCTTCCGGATAGAGTTTTTTTACCCTGTTTAATGTGATAATCGAATAAGATTTCCCCTTGGCATCGATCTCGATAGAGCTAGGAACAAAATGAGAATAGGAACAGAGTGTGAGCTCGACCATTTTTAAGCGATGAGAAGGCGAGACAACATCAGAAGTGTCTTTATGAGGAGGAATATATGAGGGAATAAAAAGAACCTCATCCAGGCGAAATTTCTCTTGGACAATCTCAGCTGCTCTTAAATGCCCCAGGTGAACAGGATTGAACGTGCCTCCAAAGAGTCCGACTCTCTTCTTTTTCATAAAGCTAGTCTTTTCCTTCTTCCAAATTATTCAAAGTTTTAGATAGGGCATTCACAAGCTCCATTACTCCCTTTTTTTTTAAAGCAGAAATAGCGAAAAAAGGAAGTCCCTCTCTACGGGCCAATTTCTTCATATCGTTTACTGCCTGCTTTTTATCTCCAAGAAGGTCAATTTTGTTTGCCGCTATGAATTGCTTCCTTTTTGCCAACCCGGGATTGAATGCCTTGAGTTCTTCCATAACAGTTCCGAAATCCTCGACTGGATCCCTTCCAGTATAAGGAGAGACATCGATAAGGTGGACCAAGACCTTTGTCCTTTCCACATGCTTCAGGAATTTTACGCCCAGGCCGTGACCAAGATGAGCCCCTTCAATCAAACCAGGTATATCTGCTATGACAAAGCTTTTGAATTCATCCACATCCACCACGCCTAAATTCGGAACAAGTGTGGTGAAAGGATAATCGGCTATAACAGGCTTTGCTGCCGAGATTTTGGATATAAGAGTGGATTTGCCTACATTGGGAAATCCAATTAACCCGACATCGGAAATGAGCTTGAGTTCAAGGATAAATTCTCCCTCTTCTCCCTGTTTCCCCTCCTGCCATTCTCTTGGCGACTGATGAGTTGAGGAAGCATAGGAAGCATTGCCTCTGCCGCCTTTTCCCCCTTTAACAACCAAAAACTTCTGCCCGGCGGAAAGAAAATCAAACTTAACTTCTTCTTTATCTTTTTCTCTTATGATGGTGCCGACAGGAACTCTAAAGAAAACATCTTTGCCATTTTTCCCCTGGCGGTTTCCTCCTTCACCATGGGCCCCTTTTTTGGCTTTGTTTATGGGATGAAAACGAAAAAAGACGAGGGAATTGAGGTTTTCATCAGATACCAGGTAGATGCTTCCCCCATCTCCTCCTCTGCCACCGTCAGGTCCTCCTTTAGGAACTCCCCATTCCCTCCGGAAACTGACACAGCCGTTACCTCCATTTCCAGCTTGGAGGGTTATTTTAACCTGGTCAACAAACATACTTAGCGGAGTCTATGCCTCCTAGGAAGGGATGACAGAGACATATTTCCCTCTCTTGCCTTTGGTTTCAAACTGAACAATTCCTGTGGTCCTAGCAAAAAGAGTGTCGTCTTTTCCTCTTCCGACATTCATTCCTGGTTTAAACGGTGTGCCTCTTTGTCGCACTAGAATGGAACCAGCGTTAACAAATTGTCCACCTGACCGTTTAACACCCAGCCTCTTTGAATGGCTCTCTCTTCCGTTCTTTGCGCTTCCACCAGATTTTTTATGTGCCATTCTTATTCTCCTTCGTTAAGGCTGCTTTTTGTCCTCTGCAGCAGCATTAGCTGTAGTCTTCTTTTTAGCCGGGGCCTTTACTTTTGGCTTTTCAGCTTTTTTGGCTTCGGCTTTTGTTTGAGTTTTTGGCTCCTCTTTTTTTCCCTTCTTTTCCTCTTTTTCTGGTTCAGGTTTCTTGGCAGCTTTTGTTTTCTCCTTACCTACTGCTGCTCTTTTCTTCGGAGGTACCATTTCTTTTTTCTCTTTTACCGCTTTAGCTGGCTTTTTCACTGCAGCAGATTTTTCCTTCGAAGCGATCTTTTCAATTTTTACCCTGGTGAGCTCCTGACGGTGTCCTCTCTTCTTCTTATACTGCTTCCTTCTTTTTTTCTTAAAGACAATGACTTTCTTATCTTTAAAGTTTTCAATAATCTCTGCCTTTACCTGAGCATCCTCTATGAAGGGATTTCCGATCAGGGTCTTTCCTCCCTCTTCAATGAGAAGAACCTTGTCAAAAGTAACTTTTTGACCCTTTTCTTTATGGAGTTTTTCAATTTCAAGAACATCGCCTTCTTGAACTTTGTACTGTTTTCCACCTGTTTTTATGACAGCAAACATCTTTTATACCTCAATTTTTGCGCGTGATTAGGAGTCTAACTTTAACATATGGCTATTTTTGTGTCAATATGACATCAATATGACTTCAATATCTATTGGGAAGCATCTCCTTTTCCGTGATGTCTATCGCTAAGATATGTTTTTGGGAATGGCTTCGCTCCCAATCAGATTTTTAATAAGGAAAATGGAGATGCTTCCTATCTATTGACAAAAAGTGATGTTTTCTCTACTTTAATATTGCTTTTCAAGAGAAAAAGCGGGCGGTTAGCTCAGCGGTAGAGCACCGGCCTTACAAGCCGGGGGTCACTGGTTCGAGCCCAGTACCGCCCACCAGAGATTTCCCCATATTATCAGGGGAAAAGAGGCTCTTCTTTTAATGTGGTAGATATATGGGAATTTTACTTGAAAAAATAAAATATATAGATGATCTGCTGAAGAAAAGGGATGAGGAATATCCAGTAAGAGGCCCTATTTGGCATAAGCTAGAAAAAGAATGTGAATATTTCTTCGATTTGTTATTAAATGAACTCAATTTAGATTGGACTCCTGATCACTCAAAAGTTGGAGAAATTAATAAATTTATAAAGTCTCCAATATTCATTTGTGGGCCAGGCAGATCTGGTACCACCTTACTCGCTCAATTGCTTGATGGCCATCCTAACTTATATGTAATGCCCGGTGATTCTACTTATATGAGTAGATTCTACAATCAAAAATGGAAATTTAATTCTCTTGCTCTCTATTGGATAAAACGTTTAGTTAATCCGTTAGGACAAAAACCCTTCTGGTTTTTTGGTAAAAGCCCTGAAAAGTATAAACAATTTTTATTACATCTTAAATACTTTTTAGGACAGAAAATGGAGCCATTTTTGGCTGTTGTTTCGTCTATGTATGCCACTGATTATAATAAGAATAATAATATCAAACACTGGGTAGAAAAAACTCCAGGAAATGAAGAATATGTTGAAGTCATTTTAGAAAATTTCCCTCAAGCAAAGTTTATTCATATTATACGCGATCCACTAGAGAATTTATTTTCTCAAAAAAAATTTTCTTCTTTGAGAAATGCAAAATTTAATGTCAATGATGGAGCATTTCGTATCAAGTCTTTACTCAATTTAGGATGGAAGAATTTAGACACATTTGAACATGAACGTTATTTGATTCTGCGCTATGAAGATCTGGTCAGTCGATTATCGGATAGCATAGATATGATTTGTCATTTTTTAAATATAAATTTTTCTGAATCTTTGTTTATTCCAACCGTCAATAATATTCCTTCGAGTTCAAATTCTGTGGATAAAGAGAGACAAAAAATTGGTAAAGTGATAAAACAGGGTGGAGATCCCCGGTGGGTAAAATATTTTACAGAAGAAGAAAAAAAGAACATTGTATCGATTTTATATGAAACGGCCCTGAAAAGTGGTTATCCTGAATGGAAAGAAGAAAAAATAAAAAAATACAGAGACATGAATTATAAAAGGCCAACAAAATATTCCTTATTAAATATATTTAAAAAAATATACTCGAATATCCTGCTTATCGCTTCAATCCTGGCCTCTCTGGGTGGTTTTTTATTCTTCATTGTCCTTTTTTTCCCTGATTTCAATATCTTCTGGCTTATCCTCTCGCCCATTATCATCGCCTTCTATCAAGTTCCGGCTGTCTATTTATTCTGGCTTTGGAAAAAGAAAAAAAATAAGATAGAATAACACGTCGAGAAGAAAGGAAGGCAAGCTTCATGGAATTAGGCTGGCTTGATATCGTATTTTTCCTGGCCTTCATTTGCTTTGTTGTTGGGGTTAGCCTTTACAAAAGCCGCAAAAAAAAGGAAACAAGCGAAGATTACTTCCTGGCTGGAAGAAGCCTGGGCTGGTATCTGATCGGCTTCTCGCTCATAGCTTCTAACATTTCCACAGAACAGTTTGTCGGAATGTCCGGTCAAAGCGCTGGACATGTGGGGATGGCAGTGGCGAGTTACGAGTGGATAGCGGCCATTACTCTTGTTGTTATTGCTATTTTTTTCCTGCCCAAGTTTCTCAAAAGCGGAATTTTCACCATTCCGGAATTCCTCGAACACCGCTACAATCCTATCCCGCGTGCGATCATGGCTTTTTATACTGTGATCATATACGTTGTAGTCACTATCGCTGCAGTCCTCTATTCAGGAGGCTTGACCTTGCACACAATATTCGGAGTGGACCTGACAACATCAGTCTGGATCATCGGCATCATCGCTGCTTTTTACACCACTTACGGCGGATTAAGAGCCGTCGTCTGGGCAGACCTCATTCAAGGCTCTGCATTGATTATAGGCGGGATAATCACTATGGTTCTCGGATTTATCGCAGTAGGTGGTGTGGGTAACTTCCTTCAAACCAATGCCGACAGACTCCATATGATTCTTCCTTCTGATCACATTGAAATTCCATGGACAGCGCTCATCATCGGTATATGGATTCCCAACTTCTACTATTGGGGTCTGAACCAATACATCATGCAAAGAACTCTCGGAGCAAAGAGCCTGAGACAAGGGCAGCTTGGGATTGTTTTTGCCGCCAGCTTGAAGCTTCTCATTCCGTTCCTCGTGGTCTTCCCGGGGATAATAGCTCTTCAACTTTACAAAGACCAGCTTTCAACCGCCGACCAGGCTTATCCTTTATTGATCAAGAATCTTATCCCGGCCGGATTTAAAGGATTTATGTTTGCGGCCATTTTCGGAGCGATCATGAGCTCTCTAGACTCTATGCTGAATTCGGCCTCCACCATTTTCACTATGGACCTCTACAAACGTCATTTTAAAAAAGATGCTTCCCCTCAATCCTTGATCACAATCGGACGTATGATGACGGCTGTATTTGTTGTAGCCGGATGTTTCATCGCGCCTCAATTGGGGCATCCGAAGTTCCAGGGGATTTTCCACTATATTCAGGACTTCCAGGGATTTATCTCACCCGGAATACTCGCTGCTTTTGTTTTTGGGCTTATTTTTAAACGCGCTCCTCCTTCAGCCGCCATTACGGCTTTAATCCTCAACGTACCCGTTTACGGCATCCTGCATCTGAATTATTTCGCTCACATCGTGTTCCTGAATAAAATGGCTATCACCTTCGCGATACTCATTTTGGCCATGGCGATCGTTACGGCTCTCAGGCCTCTCCAGGAACCAAAAAGTTTGCCATCAAAAGGCGGTGTTGACCTGAAGCCCTCATCATTGGCCCTATGGCTTGGTTTGGCAGTGGTTGCAGTCACCATTGCTCTCTACATAATATTCTGGTAAATCAAACGGATAAATGAGTGTTCTGAGTCACAGAGTTTTGGATAATGAGCGACAGCTTGAACTAAGCCCTCTGTTTAAAGTATAATAATTTTTAGATAATCATTCTTCAACATATTAAAATTAAGATGCAACTTCCTCATTTCTCTTTAAGAACCAAAATTATCCTCAGTTTTCTTATTGTCATTATTCTCGGAGGCTTATTATCTTTAATTTTTGGATCAAGACTGGTTAAAAATACAGTCATATCTCAAGCCCAAGCCAAAGTAAAGCATGACTTGGCTTCTGCCTGGATGGTTTTTAACGAAAAGCTGAATGATATAAAAGAAATTATCAGTTTAACCGCAGCAAGAGAAGGTATCCAGGAGGACATAAAAAGTAACAGACAAAGTATCCTTTTAAAAAAGCTTAACCGCGTAAGAGAGGAACATGGGTTGGACATATTAACGCTAACTGATCATAAAGGAATCGTGATGGTAAGAGCACGCAATCCAGAAGTATTGGGCGATGATCAATCCCAGGATGAAATAATAAAATGGATGCTGAAAAAAGATGTTGCAGCTAAGCCACAAATTATCCTTCGTGAAGAACTCTTAAAAGAAGGTAAAGATTTGGTTGATCAAGCTTATTTGGAATTTATCCCCACTCCAAAGGCTGCTCCCAGACCAGAAAATAAAGAAACAAGCGGCATGATGTTGAAAGCGGCTTCCTCTATCAAAGATGAAAACAACACCATCCTGGGTGTACTCTACGGAGGAATACTTCTTAACCGCAACTCTGAGATTGCCGACCGCGTAAAAGACACTGTTTACAAAGGCGAGAAATATAAGGGCCGGGATAAAGGAACTGCGACAATATTTCAGCATGATTTACGGATCTCGACCAATGTTAAAAATGAAAAAAATGAGAGAGCCATCGGCACAAGAATTTCTAAGGAAGTCAATAATGCTGTCCTTAAGGAAGGCAAACCCTGGATTGCCAGAGCCTTTGTGGTCAACGATTGGTACATTACAGCCTACGAGCCCATAAAAAATATCAATGACAAAATTATAGGCATTCTCTACGTAGGGATGCTTGAAAGACCCTATATCGATACAACAAAACGAGTTATGCTGGCATTTACCATAATGGCCTCTCTCTTTGTTGTTGTGTTGTTGGTCATCCTTTATTTTTCTACAACAAGAATTATCAACCCTCTCCAAAAAATAGTCATTGCTACTCAAGAAATAGCCAGGGGAGATTTGTCCCACAAGGTTAAAGTAAATTCCAAAGATGAAATTGGCTACTTAGCTGATTCCTTTAACAAAATGACAGCAGACTTGAAAACGGCTAATGAAAAACTCGTTGAATGGGGAAAAACTCTGGAGAAAAAAGTCGAAGAGCGAACAAAAGAATTGACAGAAATGCAAGCTCATCTCTTTGAAGCTGAAAAATTAGCATCTCTAGGAAAATTAGCTGCCGGCGTCGCTCATGAAATCAATAATCCTTTGGGCAGCATCCTTATATACAGTCATCTGCTGCTTGAAGATGCAGACAAAAAAAGCCCTCATTATGAAAATCTGAAAAAGGTAGTCAAAGAAACTTCCAGATGTAAGGATATAGTTAAAAGTCTCCTTGAGTTTGCCCGTCCAAAAGAACCAGAAATGTCCCTGATAAATATCAACGAAATAGTGGACACATCTCTTTCCATTATGGAGCGCCAGGCGCTCTTTCAAAACATACGCCTAAAAAAAATGTACGCTTCTCCATTACCCAAAATAGTGGCAGATAGCGCCCAGCTCCAACAGGTTTTTATGAATATCATTCTCAACGCCGCAGAAGCCATGAATGGAAACGGAGTTCTCACCCTCAGTTCCTCTCTGAGTGAGGAAGGTTCATATATTGAGGTAAAATTTTCAGACACAGGCCCTGGTATAAAAGAAAAAGATAAAAAAAGACTTTTTGAACCTTTCTTTTCTACTAAAGAGGTTGGCAAGGGCACTGGCTTGGGTCTTGCCATAAGTTACAGCATCATCCAAAAACATCAGGGAACAATTGAAGTTAAGAGCGAAGCTGGAAAGGGTTCCACATTTACTGTGAAGCTTCCTGTCCCGGAGGAACGAGAACATGAATGAAAAAGTCAAGATTCTAATCATTGACGATGATGAAGCCATCAGAGACTCCTGCAGTCAAGTCCTCCAAAAAGAAGGATATACAGTTAAGAGAGCCAAAGATGGGAACGAAGGCCTTCAGTTCTTCAAGAAAGAATTCTTCCATGTTGTCCTCCTCGATTTGAAATTGCCCGGCCTGGATGGAATGGAGATTTTAAGCAAGATTAAAGAGGGAACGCCTGAAACGCCAGTCATAATAATAACCGGCTACGCCTCTATAGAATCTGCGGTTGAAGCCATGAGGCGAGGAGCCTTTGACTATTTGACCAAGCCGTTTAGTCCCGACAGTCTGCGTGTTATTACAAAAAAAGCCATGGGAAGCCAAAAAATTCTCCTTGAAAATATTTATCTCCGTAAAGAACTGGAAGCAAAAAGTGAATTTGATATGGTTGTCTGGAAAAGCAAGGCTATGGAAAAAGTTTTAGATGTTGTTAGGCGCGTCAGCCCCACCGAAAGCACAGTGCTTATAACCGGAGAAAGCGGAACAGGCAAAGAACTCATTGCCCGAGAAGTACACAATCATAGTCCAAGGTACAACAGTCCCTTTGTCGCCGTCGATTGTGGGGCACTAGTGGAAACTCTCTTTGAAAGCGAGCTCTTTGGTCATGTCAAAGGATCTTTCACAGGGGCTTACGAGACGAAACATGGCCGATTTGAAGTGGCCAACGGAGGAACTATCTTCTTCGATGAAATCAGCAATATCAGTCTCAACATTCAGGCTAATCTCTTAAGAGTCATCCAGGAACGAGAAGTGACTCGAGTCGGAAGTTCAAAGCCTATTAAAGTAGATGTTCGTATTCTCGCAGCCACAAACGAAAATCTGGCAGACGCTGTAAGGGAAGGAAAATTTAGAGAAGACCTTTTCTACCGTTTGAGTGTAGTGCCAATCCACATCCCTCCTTTAAGGAAAAGAAAGGAGGATATTCCTCTCCTTGTCGAACATTTTTTGCAAAAATACAACAAGAGGGCCAAAAAGAGCATTAACTCAATATCTTCTCAAGTTAAAAAAGCGCTAAAGGAATACGATTGGCCCGGAAACATAAGAGAACTGGAAAACACTATAGAGAGGGCGGTGGTGCTTTCAAAAGGCAGGGAAATATATGACCTGGTATATCATGGAATAAGTTTTAACTCCGAATTCTGGAATCCAATTGAAGGAAAGTTTAGAAAATTAGAAGAGATAGAAAAGCAGTATATTAAAGCTGTACTTCAAGCTCAATACGGGAATAAAAGCAAAACAGCTGGAATTTTAGGAATAGACCGTAAAACCCTCTGGGCAAAAGTTAAAAAATACAACATTTAAAAAAAAACATTTAACCTGGATTATTCACAGGTCGAGGTTGCCAGATCATTTCTTGTAACTTCTCAATAAGTGTGGGTAGTAACTCTGGATTCCCGCCTGCGCGGGAATGACTGTTGAGTTTAAGTTTTTGTCATTCCTGCGAAGCTTGTGCCCGCGCAGGCGGGTAGCAGGAATCCAGTGATTAGTCACAAATATTGTCTACCCCAATTATTGAGAACTTACCATTTCTTGTTGCAACCCTATACAAATGAAGGAATTGAAATTTGACACTTACCGGAAAGCGTGGAAAATCTCTACAGATGATGGGGATAAATGCCCCATTATTATCCTTTATTAGATGTATTACTAAAGATTCATCCACTTCAAAATATGCTACTTCTTTTTGATTCAACATATTACATAGGCTTAAAAAAATTTTACATCTCCAGCTAAATTAGGCACGAAATTTGCTTACTATTTTCAGCGGATGAAATCTTTTATCGGAAAGAGAATTCTATAAAAATAAAAGGAAACAAAAATGAGGGTAATTAAATTAAAAAAGGATAATTTGTTTCCCTTCTTGGAAGTAATTTCTGAGAAGGCTGATCTCTGGGCACCAGTGAAGAAAGGAGACAAGCACGTTTTTAAAGTTGTCGATGATTTTTCAAAGGTTGAATTGAACACAACAAGAACCATCCTTCCACCTCGGAAGATTTTCCTGCCCCAAACTTTCAGTATGTTCAATATCTCTGAAAAAGGCTATGAAGAAGACTTCTCCCACGTCACAAAAAAAATCCTTTTCGGTATCCATCCCTGCGATATCCACGGCTTGCTCACCCTGGATAATTTCTTCAAGCAAGACTACCTTGATCCTTACTACCTTGAAGCCAGAAAAAACACTCTGATTCTGGGGCTCTCCTGCTGGCCTGATGAATATTGTTTTGCCAAATCCACCAACACCCACATCATCGAAGAAGGCTTCGATCTCTTCTTTACCGATCTCAAAGATTTCTTTCTCGTCTGGATCGGCTCAAGCAAGGGGGATGATCTTATTCGCCTCAAACCAGAGTTCTTTGATGAAAACCTAACGGATAAAGATATCCAGACCTATATCGACTGGCAGACAGCAAGAGATAACGCCTATAAGTGGAGTATTAACTTCACTGCTTTGCCTGACCTCATGGAACTCAAGTACAGGGATCCCCTCTGGGAAAAACTCGGCGATGCCTGCCTCGCCTGTGGTTCCTGCACCAATGTCTGTCCAACATGCAATTGTTACAATATCATGGATAAACAGTTCTTGGGCGGAAAAGACGGAAAAATGATCCGTTACTGGGATGCCTGCACACTTGAAGAGTATTCAGAAGTTGCAGGCGGAGAAAACTTCAGAAAAAAAAGGGCAGACAGGCTGAAGCTCTGGTACACGCATAAGTTACAGGCATATATCTCTAAATACGGAAAACCAAGCTGTGTGGGATGCGGTCGCTGCATTGTCACTTGTCCAGTAGATATCAATGTCCGGACAGTGGGAAAAGCTCTTCTTGGAGAAAAAGAGGATGCCTTCTGGCTTAGATTCAACAAAGAGGTGACAAAATGAACGGAGAAAATAAACATTTAACCCATGACAACCCTTTTCTCCCTGAACCCGCAAGGATTGTCCGCACTTATTATCTCACAGAAGACGTCAAATTTTTCCAGGTGCGGATTGTGGATATGGAAAAGGCACTTTCCTTTAATTACAGTCCAGGCCAATTTGGCATGATTTCTGTCTTGGGCGCGGGTGATGCTCCTTTCTCCATATCATCCACACCATCGCGGCCTGGCTTGTTGGAATTTTGCATCGGAAAAGCAGGAACCGTGACCAATGCCCTTTTCCGCATGAAAGAAAATAGCCTAATCGGTTTCAGGGGACCTTATGGTAATGGCTTCCCGATAGAAAAAATGAAAGATAAGGATATTATTATCATAGTGGGAGGCCTTGGCGCAGCTCCCCTTCGTTCTGTTTTGCTGTATTGTTTAGATAACCGCGATCAGTTTCGGAGGGTATCGCTCCTTCACGGGGCTAAAAAACCTGCTGAAATGATCTTCCGCGAAGAGTTTTTTGCTCTAAAACAGAGGGAAGATCTCGAATGTCATTTATCTGTTGATAAGGATGATACAGGAAAATGGACAGAAAACATAGGGGTTGTGACTACTCTCTTCTCCTTACTCGAAAAGATCGATCCGGTAAATACCTACGCACTCGTCTGCGGCCCTCCAGTCATGTATAAATTTGTTATCAAAGAGCTTGTCAATTTAAACATTCCCAAGGACCAAATTTTAATGACACTGGAGAGAAGGATGAAATGCGGGATTGGGAAATGCGGCCACTGCGCCATTGATTATATCTATACCTGTCTGGATGGACCTGTCTTTACATACTGGGATGTTATCCACATGAGGGAACTCATTTAAGGAGAAAAAAATGGAGAAAGAAAATAATGATAAGCTGAAAATTGGTATCTATGAATTAACAGGCTGTGCGGGTGATGCACTCCTTATCCTTGATTGTGAAAAAGAGCTTGTTGATATATTCAATGCAGCCGATATTCAGTCCTTTTTGATGGCCAAAAGTGACAATATCGATGAGGAACTGGATATTGCCCTTGTGGAAGGCTCTGTTTCAACAGAAAGAGAAAAAGAGGAACTTCTGGACATTAGAAAAAGAGCAAAAACAGTGGTCGCCATCGGCATCTGTTCCTGTTTTGGGGGAATCCAGGCCGCCTTCCTCGACCAAAAAGAATGGGAAAAAAACTTCAAAAAAGTCTATGGTGACGCCAAGATGACTCATACCAAGCCTGTCCAATCCAAGCCCATCGATGCTTACATAAAAGTAGATTATTATCTGCCTGGCTGCCCTATCGGAAAAGAACAATTTTTATCCACTTTTAACCGAATTCTGAGAGGGAACCCTCCCGATCTCTACCGGTTTCCTGTCTGTGTAGAATGCAAGTGGAACGAGAACGACTGCCTTCTTAATAAAGACATTCCTTGCTTAGGGCCCATAACTCGTGCTGGATGTGGTTCGATCTGTATCAACCACAATCTTCCTTGTGTTGGCTGCTGGGGCCTAGTGGAAGAAGCAAACCTCACTTCTGAATTTCAACTCTTGCAAGAGAAGGGATTTGATTATGATTTTATCAAGAAGAAAATGGCCAATTTCAGCGGCACAGGAATAGCCGATTTTTTGGGCAACCTCAAAGGAGATAAAAAATGAAAAGAATATCTGTAGAACACCTGGCACGTGTGGAAGGAAGCGGAGGAATCTCGGCTACCATTGATGGCAATGTCGTCACAGATGTCAAATTTTCTATATATGAAGGGCCTCGCCTTGTCGAAAGGTTAACCGTAGGCAAAACTCCTGAGGAAGTTGTTAATATTGTGCCCCGGATTTGTGCCATCTGCTCCATATCCCACAAATATGCAGCACTACGCGCTATGGAAAATGCCCTGTCGATAAAAGTGCCCTCCAAGGTTTCTCTCTTTAGAGAACTTATGCATCTGGGTGAAATGATAGAGAGCCACTCTCTCCACATATATTATCTTGCTCTTCCTGATTATGCAGGATTTCCGAATGTCATTGCTATGGCTTCCAAATTCGAGCTCGAAGTCAAGATAGCTCTCGAGATGAAGGAATTCGCTAATCACATCATGAAAACAGCAAGCGGCCGTTATATCCATGGAGAAAATCCAGTTATCGGGGGATTCGGCAAATTCCCAGCAAGGGAAGAACTGCTCTGGATAAAGAGCAGGGCGATCCAATTCATGCCTTTTGTTTTAAAAACAGTGAGCCTCTTCTGTGAGCTCGATTATCCCGATTGTCCTGAAGAGGATACTGTCTATGCCTGCTGTCATCCGTACCAGAATAAATACGGTCTTGCCGGAGATGAAATTATACTTTCCACAGGAGAAATATTAAATAAAGACGATTACAAAAGCTTGACAAACGAATTTGTGGTCTCTCATTCGTATGCAAAACACAGCCGCTATAAAGAGAAACCTTATTCGGTCGGAGCGTTAGCCAGAGTCAACAACCTGGGTGAAAGGCTAAAAGGTGAAGCTGGAAAGATGTATAAAAAATATTTTAACCGCCGCTGGCAGAGAAATCCTCTTTTTAACAATGCGGCTCAAGCTTTAGAACTTCTCCATGCTTTCGAAAGAATACCTAAAGTTGTAGATAAAATGCTAAAGCTTTCCGATCCTGCCATCGTAAAATATAATGCAAAGGAATCCAAGGGTACAGGAATTGTCGAGGCACCACGCGGTCTTCTTGTCCATTCTTATGAAATATCAGACGGACTCATCTCTTACACCGACATTATCACTCCTACTGCTCAAAATGCAGAAGATATTGAAAGGTATTGTTCTATTGCCGCTCAAAAACTCCTTGAAGCAGGTGATAAGGACAAAATTAAGGATAGAATGGAGTTGGTCGTTCGGGCCTATGATCCCTGCATCAGTTGTTCTGCCCATATGGCTGAGGTCAAAAAAGCACCGACAGAAGATTGGAAAACGAAATTAGCTGAGATCAAGGAGACAGCTTCCCCGATTTTTGTAGGAGTTGGAAAGAGAAATCGTTCTGACGACGGAGCAGGTATCGAATTAGCATTAGAACTCAAAAAGCTTGGAGTGAGTGACGTCTATCTTGAATCAGAATTAGAAGACTACAAAATTCCTTGGAAATATAAGGGTTCCCGGCCTCTTATCTTCTTTGATGCCGTTGATTTCAGAGAATCCCCTGGCAAAGTGACTTTCCTGCCTCTTAGCTACATCATGAACAATACAAGGTTAAGCCACATGTTTTTACCTTTTGCCTCCATGCAGATGAAGTATAAGCATTTGAAGAATGCTTACATGCTCGGCATTCAACCAGAGTCAATCGAGGAAGGCACAAAAATCAGCCGGCCAGTTCACCAAGCAATCATAAAGGTACTCAAAGAGATGAAAAACTGAAAAAATAGTGATGAAGTAAAAGTGATGAGTTACGGAGTCACTAAAAATGATCGATACAGAAAAAAAAAGAATCCTTATTATCGACCCCAATATTCCCGAAAGAACTGTTATGGCTGCTTTTTTAAAAAGCGAAAATTTCACTATTGAAACTGGAAGAGGGCTTGTAGATGCTGTGAAGAAAATTCGTGGAAGTTGTTTTGACTGTTTAATCATGGATGTTGAGCTGCCCGAGATGAAAGGGTATGAAGCTGTGTCTATCATAAAAAGTATCGATCCTACAATCAAGATCATCATGACAACACAGAAAAACACGAAAAACCTGGAAGCCAAGGTTAGGGAACAGGACATCTTTTTTTACTTCATAAAATCTTTTGTCAAAGAAGAATTAAAATTGGCGATCAATAATGCCTTTAGAAAATAAAGGAGGAAAAAATGGAAAAACACAAGGCGAAAATTTTAGTCATCGATGATGATCCGGATTTCGTAGTCGCTGTGACTCCTATTCTGGAATCAGCCCTGTATGATGTTGTGCCTGCTTCAAACCCTGAGGAAGGAAAAGAAAAAATCTTCTCAGAGAAACCTGATCTTATTCTTCTCGATATCATGATGGACAGTCTCTTTGACGGCTTTTCCCTGTGCCACGCTATCAAGAGCTCGAAGGAATACAAAGAATTCAAGGATATCCCGATTATCTTTATTTCTGCTGTGAAAGAGGTGACAGGATCAAGATTCCAGTTCAATGCTCAAGAACAAGGGATGATTGGGCCTGACGACTACATCGATAAACCCGTTAAGCCCGGTGATCTCATCGCTCGCATTGAAAAGCTCTTGAAGAGATGAAGGAAGGAAAGCAAACACCAAAAATTCAATGCGTCTAAGGAAAAAAGGGAAGAGAATGTGTTAGAAAAAAAACCTGTTATTCTCGTGATCGATGATGAAGAGTCCATGCGGGA
>DAOUYU010000040.1 GCA_030673995.1 Candidatus Aminicenantota bacterium | reverse complement strand
GCCGAGTAGCGGGATGTATCTTCCGGAATTTCCCTTTCTTCGGTATCAATTTCTGTGATACCCCTTAAAAAGTCAAGAGTGTCAAAGTAGATTTCATCGTGGATAGCTTCCAGGCTGCTCACAATTTCTTCATCCATCCCCAGTTTGTAATCTGGTTCGCTGAACCACATTTCTACCAGCAGCCTTTTGAAATAGGGCTGTTTGGAAAAGGTGGGGTCCTTTCCTGTCTTTTTCATCACATAAGAGTAGACAGAAGGAAGAATTTCTTTTTGATAATAGCTCCAGAATTGTTCAAGGTCGGTTTTCAGGGATGTATCCAGTACAACCTCGTTCCCTTTTTCTATTTTCAGCCAGCCTGTAGTGAATTTTACTGTTCCCCATTCAGGAAGAACTTCCAGAAAAGTCGTTTCTCTAGTCCGGGGAGAGAAGCCTTGTTCGAACAGGAGTCTGTTTTTTTCATCGAAGGCCTGTACCTGATAGATAGGTTCTTTCTCCTTTTTCATCTCAAATTCGATTCTGTCCAGAGGGAGATTCGCTTCTTTGGCAAGGATTTCATCCACCGGATAAAGCTCCTGTAGCCATCTGTATGGCTCGCTGTAAAACCTCTTGAGTTTGTCGAAGTTATCCCTTTCTTCAGCAAAGCGGATAGACAGGCGGCCTATGTTTTTCCCTTTGAGAGCAGGAAGGATGTCCTCTAATAACCAGAAAAAACCCTGCTTATAGGCTGAAAGCACCTTGACTTCGAATTTGGAGATATTGTGCTGGATGAGGAGTTTCTCGATCTTGTTTTTTATCTTTCCTCTGAGGTCTGGTGATTCGCTTACTCCCAGGTTGATTTTCACAGGTAGCTTTGAGCTGTTAAAGGTTTTGATTTTCTCCTGTATCAATTTGAGAGCTTCATCCCCTTCCCAGGGAAATTCTTTTTCTTTTTTAAATATTTCTTTGCCTCCTCTGAGCTCGAAACTTTCGATTTCCAGGTTATCCGCAAGAGCAGAATCCCCGAGGAATTTTTTAATGTATTCTTCGAATTTTTGATTCTTTAGGGGAAGAAAAAGTTCCGCCTTGATATACTCCAAATCCCTGCCTTTGATGTCATTTACGATTTTTTTCAATTTCTGGTCGAAATACGCTTCGGCACTTCCATTTTCTCCTTTGAAAAATTTTTCCAAATCAGAGGATACATCGGTGATCCGGGAGTTTCCTTCCCTGTAGTCGTCCAGGTAGGGAAAAGTCTTGCTCAGGTAAGTCAGGATTTTTTCAAGAGCCGCTTCATCGGTACCCACTATCGTTAAAGCATTGGATTTATTGAAAGCTTGAGAAACGACTTTGACCATGGCTTGGCCTTTCTTTAAAGCCGGTATCTTTAATTTTCCTCTTTTGATCAGTTCCTTATTGAAGCTGTTGTTCTGGCCGATAAGGATGGGTGTCACCAATGATTTTCTGTTTTCAATTTCCCTGTCCAGGTAGAGAATGGGAAAGGACGCCCCTGCGGTTTTCAAAACCAGCCTTGATGCCAGTTGGGCTGCACCAAAAAGAGATGAATTTTGAGGGATGATGAGAGATGCATCCAGTGTATCCATAATGCCGTCCTTGTCGGCGTCGGAATAGAATCCTTTAGAAGAAAATAGATTGAGAAGGTTAAAATTTTTCCCGGAAATTCTACTCCTGAATGGCCTCTTGTAAGATGGAGTCAGGATTCTCTTTGGATATCCCATCCGCTGAAGTGTGATTTGAGAGCTTTTGTTTCCTTGTTTGAGCTTGAGCGTTATCGAGGCACAGCCTGGATATGTGAGAATGTTTGTCCTCTGTCCTTTTCTGTGCTGAAGGCAGAGAGAATCAAAGGAATGAAGGGCTTTCTCTTTTTGTTTTTTTTCAGCAAAATCTATTTCCACGGCCAGGTTGGTTATCTCGCCCGGATTAAATTTTAATCTTTTCATAACCGGATGGGGTGATTGTATGGGCGGAAACTCGTAAAAGGCTGATCTTATGGTGATATTCTGAGGCTCTAATCCCTGCTCTTTCAGGAATTGAGCGAGATCTCTCTCTACAGTGAAATAGGTCACTCCTTCTTCTTGCCCCCAGATTTCCCATAGATAGGGCCAGCGGAGGAAAAAAGAGCGGCCTGCTTGAAGAAGTGCATCCTCTGAGCCGGCTAAAAGAACGGTAACTTCCTGATTTTTATAAGAAGAAAGGAAGACAATGCCCTGGTTTGGCTTGAGCTGGGGGAGATTTAGCTTTCCTTCTTTTTTCAATGTCTTTGTCCATATTAAGTTTTCGCCGATGAGAATCGGATTTTCCAGATCTTGGATGCTTTTCACTTCTGATTCTCTTTTTATTAGAGAGAAATCAACGGCGAGGCTTTCCAGATTGACTCTGGCTGCGATGTCTCCTGCTACAACAAGCTCGCAAGCCTTTGGTGTGTTGGGTATGATGATATGGAGGGAGACCCTTTCTCCGAGCTTATCTCCATCCAAGTCTTTGATTCCCTTACCCAAAAGAAATATTTGAGAAAGGCTGGAAATCTCGGCCGCCCCGCTGTGAAGGCAAAAAACGATCAGAAAAAAGAAAAAAAGACCTTTTTTTCTCATTTTTTCTCCTTTTTAATCTATTGGATATTTTACTCAATTTTGGAGTTTATCTTTTTCCAAGTCAATAAAAAAAGTCAAAAACTTGACTTTATACTACAAAGTCTATAAAATATGTATGTATTTAAAAAAAAGATAATACTAGATAGTGTATGGATAATATTATAATGTAGCACATATTGATTTTTTTCTTGACTTCATAAATCTCTTTCTCTTATAATTTAACAAGGAATATAGTCAGCAATGCAAACCACCCTCATCAAACTTATAAAGTACTTTATCATAATATCTCTTTTTTTGTTTGTTCTTGGAGCAAAACATGCTGATTTCGGAGAAGAAAATGCTTTCTTCCATGGATATCCGATACAAAAACCGGTGATAAGGATAGGAATTGGTGTAAATTTGAGCGATATGAAGATCAGTTCTTCTTCCGGAATGAAGATTTATGAGATCAACTCTCACTATAGACTTCTGGCTGAGGATGAAGATGAGGTCTATATAATGGGCACCAGAGAAAAATTAACCGAGAAGTTTGTTATCCAGGTTGCCCAAACAAAAGAGAGGGAAGAAGCAGATAATATTGCAAAGGAGATTGGATCAAAGATAAAGAACAGAGTTTTTGTTACATCGAATACCGAGAATGAAATTTCCGGAACTTTTCTGGTAAAGGTTGGAGATTTTTTGACGAGAGGCGACGCATTAAACTTCATGAAAACGCTCAATCAAATCGGTGTAACAGACACATGGATTTTGCGGGAAGAAATCACTGAAGAGAAGTCAAAACCTCTTTGGATTTTTGTAAACAGTGAGCTAAAAAGGTTAAATGGAAAAACGGATCTCTATTTTATTCCCAGCCATTACCGGAGTTTTCTTACTTTTAACGGGAGGGATTACCGGGGTATCTTTGTTCTCAGATCTACCCGCAAGGGCATGTACCTGATTAATATTTTAAACATTGAAGATTACCTGAAAGGTGTTGTTCCCAGTGAGCTTTCTCCTTATACATTCAGCGAACTCGAAGCCCATAAGGCTCAAGCCGTGGCTGCCAGGACCTATGCCATTGGACGTTTAGGGCTGAATAAAGATTTGGGTTTCGATCTTGGTGATACTCCAAAAACTCAGTTTTACAAAGGAATGAGCGCTGAACATTCCTTGAGCAATAAGGCCGTGGATTTAACAAAAGGAGAAGTCGTTCGTTACAGGGGACGATTGATCGATGCTCTGTATACGAGCACGTGCGGAGGGATGACAGAAAATATTGAAAACATTTTCGGAGGCCCGTCTCTTTCGTATTTGCAGAGCACAGAGTGTGTATATGAAAAGCAGACTGAGTTTTTGCTGAAGAGCAGAAAAATGATGAGGCCTATTCAGGTCAACGGAGGAAATGCCAGCCCGGATATCGCCGGCCTAATCAGTTTGAAAGTTATTCCCACCGAAACGAATCCTGATTACTACCAGCAAGAGGCATCCTTTGAAGAAGCGGTAAGCTGGATAGTAAACGCTCTCGCTTTCCTGGGGAAAAAGAATGAAAATTTCAGCCCGGACGACACTTCCCTTCATTTAGTCACTCTGGCGCGCCTTATTATCGATGCCTTCAAGTGGCATAACAGAGTAGAGAATTTAATGCTCGAAAGTGAAAGAGATTACATAATGAAAGATTTTAACGGCTTGGAGGGAGAGGCGAAAAATTATCTGGCGTATCTTATACAGGAAGGAATTGTCCTTTCACCTGAAGAGATGGAAAATCCTGATGAGATCCTGACGCGTGGGGAGTTAGCCTTTTACCTGGGAAAAGTTGTGCAGAATTATCGGCACATAAGTCATCAGGGAATATTCAAAATGCTCAACAAAGATAGGATTGAATTAGAGGAGGGGGAAGAGAAGAAGCAATTTGTCCTTTCGCCTGACCTTTTCCTCCTGAGAAATAACGGAGGCAATTATACGTTTGCTTCCCATGTCTATCTCCTTGGAGGGGATAAAGTAAGATTAATCGAGAACGATGGCCAGGTTCAATTATTGGAAGTCATTTATCCTCCTCATACAAACATATTGGACAGGAGTTCTTCCTTCCACCGCTGGAAAGTCAGAGTCTCACGAGAGGCATTGGAGAAAAGAATAAATCGGTATTATCCGATTGGCAAACTCATAGATATTATTCCTCAGAGAAGAGGTGCTTCCAAGCGAGCTATAGAGATATTGATCACAGGAACGGAGACACAAGCAATTGTCAGGGGCTTAAGGATTCGGAGGGTTTTGAACCTGAAGGAGACGCTTTTTGTGATTGACAGGGAATATGATGAAGAAGACAACATCACTCATTTCATTTTTTGCGGGAGAGGATTAGGACATGGTGTCGGGCTCTGCCAGGTAGGAGCTTTTGGGATGGCACAGGCAGGGGCAGGGTACAAAGAGATACTGAAAAAGTATTACAAGGGTATTAAGATAAAAAAAATGTATTAATCCACTGGCCTGAATTATTTACGAGTCGATCTCAGCGCATCGGCTTCGTTGCAGCCCATTCGCGGTAGTTCACTACAGCTTCATGGGCTGCGGCCTCGCCGCTACAGCAATCTCGACTCGTAAATAATCCAGGCTAGTTCAAATTCTTCAAAAAAAGGGGACAGGCTACTTTTTATCAAAAAGTTGCCTGTCCCCTTTTTTTTGGTGCGGAGTTCCGAGGCCGCCGAGAAGGCCGAATGGAGAATGGCGTTAAAAATCTGAAGGGGAGCGAGGCTATCCCCCAGAGCCTTTTTAGATCTATTTGCTTTTTGCTGCCTTTTTGCTTAAAATTTCGTAACTTTATAAAGAGAAAAGAGGCATGGCAGATAAAGGAAAAGAAATAAAGCTGGGATTTGCCCTGATTCCCGTTATTTTTTTAGTAGGAACATTATCCATTACAATCGGCGTATTCAAGCAGTCGCCTCACATGCCTTTAATCGCTGCCGCAGCAGTGGCAGCTGCGGTTGCAGCTTTTCATAAACGTCCGTGGAAAGATATCCAGGGGGGAATGGTATATGGTATTACTCTGGCTATGGGTGCCATTCTGATTCTGATGATCGTCGGAACATTGATTGGAACCTGGATCATTGGTGGCGTAGTCCCTTCCATGATTTATTACGGATTAAAGGTTCTCTCCCCGGGAATTTTTCTTGTCGCTACACTTATCATCTGTTCTATCGTTTCTTTGGGAACAGGATCTTCCTGGTCAACAGCAGGGACAGTTGGAGTCGCACTCATCGGTGTGGGCACCGGGCTGGGAATCCCGGTTTATATCGTAGCCGGTGCCATAATTTCAGGGGCTTACTTCGGAGATAAGATGTCTCCTCTTTCAGATACGACCAATCTTGCCCCGGCTGTAGCGGGAACAGACCTTTTTTCTCATATCAGGCATATGGTCTACACCACAGTCCCCGGATATATTCTTGCCATAATTCTTTATGGATTGCTCGGTATTAAGTTTTCAGGGGGAGTTTTAGAGACAGAAAAGATCGCAGCATTACTTTCTACCATCAAAGCAAATTTTTTTATACATCCCATTCTCTTGCTTCCTCCCTGTCTGGTTATCGTGATGGTTGTGAAAAAAATCCCTCCTCTTCCAGCTCTATTTGGCGGGACAGTCCTGGGCGGTATTTTTGCCATGATCACTCAGTCAACATCTATGAGCGAAGTTATCCAGGCCGCTCATTCGGGGTATGTTTCTCAAACAGGAGTCGAGATGGTGGATACATTGCTGACAAGAGGAGGGCTTTTGAGCATGATGGAAACTGTAGCCTTGATCATCTGCGCTCTATCCTTCGGAGGCATTATGGAACGGACAGGGATGCTTGAAGTTATGGCCAGATCCCTCCTAAAAAGAGTGAAGAGGACAGGCTCTCTTGTGGCAACGACAATTATTAGCTGTATTGGAATGAATGTCATTGCCTCAGATCAGTATATGGCGATTGTCATCCCCGGGAGGATGTACAAGAAGGCTTTTGATTCACACGGGCTTCATCCAAAAAATCTATCTCGATGTCTTGAGGATTCCGGAACTTTGACTTCTCCTCTTATTCCCTGGAATAGCTGTGGCGCTTTTATGGGTGCGGCTCTAGGAGTCAATCCTCTTCTTTATCTCCCTTACGCTTTTCTGAATCTGGCTAATCCCCTTGTTTCCATTTTTTATGGTTCTCCGGGGATCACACTGGCGAAGGTGGACAAGGAGTAACAAAAAGCACAAACACGTCCCTATCTTACTAGCCTTTTATGAATAATTCAGGCTAAGAAATGACGTTATATTTCTTTCCGATTCGCGTAAAGGCATCTATGGCTTTATCCACGTGGTGTCTTTCATGGGCTGCTGAGAGCTGGACTCTTATTCTTGACTGACCTCGGGCAACAACAGGATAATAGAATCCAATGACATAAATTCCTTCGTCAAGGAGATCTCGGGCCATATCTTGAGAAAGTTTGGCATCGTTTTCGAACTTGCCGAGCATAATAGGCACAATGGGATGAATTCCCGGTGTGATTTCAAATCCTGCTTCAGTCATTTTTTCCCGGAAGTATTTTGTGTTATCTTCCAGTTTATCCCTCAGTTCTGTGGTTTCAGAAAGGAGGTCGAAAACCGCAATGGATGCTCCAACAACAGCAGGGGCTAAGGTGTTGCTGAAAAGATAGGGTCTTGAACGCTGTCTGTAAAGCTCGATGAGTTCTTTTCTTCCGGATATAAATCCGCCTGAGGCTCCTCCGAGTGCTTTTCCAAGAGTACCTGTGATGATATCTATCCTGCCCATCACTTCTCTGTATTCCGGAGTCCCTCTTCCTGTTTTACCAATAAATCCTGTTGCGTGGGCATCATCGATCATAACCAAGGCATCGTATTTATCTGCCAGGTCACAGATTTCATCCAGCTTGGCAATATTACCATCCATTGAGAACACTCCATCTGTTCCGATCAATCTGTAACGGGCTCCCTGGGTTTCCTTTAATTTCTCCTCGAGGTCCGCCATATTAGCATGCTTAAAGATATATCTCTGGGCTTTGCAAAGGCGGATACCATCGATAACGGATGCGTGGTTGAGCTGGTCAGTGATGATAGCGTCTTCTGCTCCAAGAATGGGTTCAAAAGCTCCTCCGTTAGCGTCAAAGCAGGCCGCAAAAAGGAGTGTATCTTCGGTCTGGAGAAAAGTAGTGATCTTCTGTTCCAGAATCTTATGAATGTCCTGGGTTCCGCAGATAAACCGAACCGAACTCATACCGTATCCCCATTCATCAAGCGTCTTGTGGGCAGCTTCGATAACCTTGGGGTGACTCGAAAGACCGAGATAGTTGTTGGCGCAAAAATTCAGGACTTCTTGTCCGCCTTTGACATTGATCTCCGCACTCTGGGGAGTCATGATGACTCTTTCAGTTTTGTAGAGTCCTGCATCACGAATGGACTGAATTTCATTTGTTAAATCTTCCTTTATTTTGCCATACATTCCATACCTCCTTTTGAGTTTATAGACTATATCAAAAATAACAGGCAGGGTCTATATTTTTTTCGAAAAGTTCGTTTTCTTTTGTTGTTTACTCTTTATTCCTTACCTGATATAATTCCAGCAATGATGAGCGAAGGGTTATATTTTTTTGAGCCCTTTTCAGATGATTTCACAAGAGCATTCAAAATCGATAAACTCTACTATCAGGGGAAGACGAAATATCAATTTGTTCAGTGTTTTTACAACCGGTATCTCGGTAAAGTCCTTTTTATTGACGATAAGATTCAGTCAGCACAGATAGATGAATTTGTTTATCATGAATCTCTGGTTCATCCTGGCCTCCTTTTTCACCGTTCGCCTCGAGATGTATTGGTGCTCGGAGGAGGGGAGGGCGCAACCGCAAGGGAAGTGCTCAGGCACAACACGGTAAAAAAAGTAACGATGGTTGATATTGACAGGGAACTGATAGAGATATGCAAGACATATTTGCCAGAGTGGTCAGAGGGTGCTTTTTCGGATCCAAAGATAAATCTCATTTTTTCAGATGCCCGCTCTTTTGTCGAAAAGACAAGAAAAAAATTTGATGTCATCATTTCAGATCTAACGGAGCCTGTGGAAAAAGGGCCATCTGTTTACCTGTTTACAAAAGAATTTTTCGAGAGAATATTTGAAGCCTTAAAAGAGGATGGTCTGTTTGTCCTTCAGGCAGGAAGCGCGGATTCTTATTACAATCAATTCTATTGTTCCCTGACAAAAACCTTAGAAGGGATTTTTCCTGTTATTCGGCCGTACTGGACTTTTGTTCTATCCTTCAGCTTACCTTGGGGATTTATTCTGGCCTCCAAGCAAAAAAATCCACTCGCGCTGGAAGAAAAGGAAATAGCCGGGAGGATGCGCAAACGGGGAGTTAAGAACTTAAAATATTATCATCCGGGCATGCACAGGGGCTATTTTGCCCTGCCCCTCTATTTGATGAAAGATTTAAAAAAGGGTAAAATTTTGACCGATAAGAAACCCTTTATCTGGAAACTATGACTGACGATAATAAAAATAAAGAAGAAGCCTCATATGAAGTAAGGGAATACCATACCCGATCGTGCGGTATTTTCTTAAAGGTGAAAAATTTTCTTCACAAATCTAAGTCCCAATATCAAGAAATTGAGGTTATTGAGAATGAGTATTTTGGAAAAGTCTTGCTTTTGGACGGGCTTATTCAGACCACGGAAAAAGATGAATATTTTTATCATGAAATGCTTGCTCATCCAGCTTTGATTACACATCCTTTTCCTCAGAATCTTCTTGTTATCGGAGGTGGAGATGGGGGATTGCTTAAAGAAGTTCTGCGCCACTCGATAAAGTATGCTTGCCTTGTCGAGATCGATCGAGAGGTTATAGAGGTTTCTCAAAAATATTTTCCCTGGCTGAAGTCCTCTTTAAGAGACGAAAGGACCGAGCTTATCTTTTCTGACGGAAGAGAATTTATCGAAAAGACAACCAAAAAGTTTGATATTGTTTTCATTGACTCCTCAGACCCTGTTGGCCCTTCTGCTAATCTTCATGAAAGTGATTTTTACGAAAAGCTAAAAAAGTGTCTTAGTCCTGGAGGTATAGTGGTTGCGCAGGTTGGATCTCCTTTTTTTAAAGCGGAGTCAATTTATGATAAAAATGATTTTCTCATGAAGCTTTTTAAAATTGTCTGTTTTTATGTGAGTCCTGTTCCAACCTATCCCGGTGGATATTGGTGCTTTGTTTTTCTCTCAGACGAGATTAAACCTTTCGATATAAAAAGAAATCCTCCCGAAGAGCTTAAATATTTTAATCTGCACATCCATCGTGCGGCATTTTCTTTACCGAATTTTTTAAGAGATAAGCTGGAATCTCAGGACCTTCTTGATTAACCTGGGATTAGTAGCCTAGATTTCCCTCTGCATGGCGCTTGGTGAGGACTTCGAGCATATCTGCGGTCATGGCGGCTAAATCATAGCTTGGCTCCCATCCCCATTCTTCCCGGGCAGCTGAATCGTCAAGAGAATTGGGCCAGGAGTCAGCAATTTCCTGTCTGAAGTCGGGCTCGTATTCACAGGTAAACTCAGGAATGTGCTTTTTGATCTCGGCGGCCAGTTCACCGGCAGAAAAGCTCATAGCTGTTACATTAAAGTCTGAATAGTGTTTAAGCCGGGAAAGATCAGCCTCCATTAAATCTATAGCTGCATTCAGGCAATCGGGCATATACATCATGGGAAGCCGTGTGTCTTCTTTCACGAAACAGGTGTATTTTTTATTCTTAACGGCTTCAAAATAAATGGCTACAGCGTAGTCTGTTGTGCCCCCACCAGGAAGGGTTTCATAGCTGATGATGCCGGGATAGCGGCAGCCGCGTACATCGAGACCAAAGCGCTTAACGTAATAATCACAAAGGAGTTCTCCGGCAACTTTGGTGACTCCATACATTGTTTTTGGTCTTAAAATTGTTTCCTGAGGAGTATTATCGAGAGGTGTTTCAGGGCCGAAGGCAGCTATAGAACTGGGAACAAAGATCCTGGTCATGTCATGTTCTATAGCTGCTTCCAGAATATTGTAAGTTCCGTTCATGTTGACATCCCAGCAGAGCTTGGGATTTTTTTCTCCTACTGCCGAAAGGATCGCAGAAAGGTGATAGATGGTATCGATGTTGTATTTTTTAACGACCTCTTCTATTGTCTCCCTTTTAGAGACATTGATGAATTCAAATGGACCGGAGTCTCGAAGCTCGGGTTTAGGCTCAGTTCTGTGTCCTGTAGCCAGGACGTTGTCATTGCCATATTTTTTTCTCAAAGCCACGGTTAATTCGGAGCCAATCTGGCCAACTGCTCCTGTGACCATGATATTTTTCATTTCTTTCGCCATTCGTAGACCTCCAATTGTATTCTTGAATTGCAGTTATACTTTATATCTTGCCCTATAAAATATGTCAACTGAAAACAAAAAAAAGGAAAAAAAGGGGGCGGTCCTATTTTTTTATCCCCTTTTTTTACTTCTTTTCTTTTATGATTTTGATGTTTTTCATGATAATAGGATAGAATATTAAACCTATATCTATCGCTGGATGAAAAAAAAGCTTTTTGATTTAATCAGTATGTAATATAATAATGAGTTTTTAGAACCTTTCAGTAAGAATAATTGTAAATAGAGGTATCGGCAGTTTTTATAAATAATTCAGACAGGCTGGATTATTTACGAGTTGAGATTGCCGTAGCGGCAAGGCCGCAGCCCATGAAGCTGTAGTAATCTACTGCGAATGGGTTGCAACGAAGCCGATGCGGTGAGATCGGCTCGCCCGGAGGGTAAAAAATGCCGATAGAAGAAAAAGGAACTAAAAAAAATGCGATCCCCTTGATCAACTGAAAAAGCATGATAATGTGCGGGTATCATGACTATTAATTATAAGTATCGGCAGTTTTTATAAATAATTCAGGCTAAGAGGGATTGAGGAAGGAGCAGTTAAACATCTTCGCCCTTCCTCCGCCATCACGCCTGACCTCTCCTCTCAGATAGCAAGCAGGCGGAGAACCGAAAGTGAGGCATTTCGCCTTCCCCACTCCCT
>DAOUYU010000068.1 GCA_030673995.1 Candidatus Aminicenantota bacterium | reverse complement strand
TATCACACTACAGGCATAACCAGACCGGAGAAGACAACGCTGATGCGCATTTGAAAAGAACGATAATGGGGAGGGAAGTTGTCGTGGCGATCACAGGAGGTAAGCTGGATTTTGGTCCCTGGGAGCAGATTTTCTACGGTGAGTTTGACGGACGAAGGAGGAAGAGAGTTCTGGTCAAAATCATCGGCGAATAAAAAAAGAGGACAAAATTGCTTTTTTTATTTTGTTTCTGGATAAAGGAGGGCATTGAGCAGGAATTTGTACGTGCCGTGGGATTGAGCGCGGAACTGGCAGCGGATGCCGATAAGAACAATGTGTCCTTTCTTGTACCTGGTATCAACCACAGCAGCTTTGCGGGCGATAACATCCTCTCCCAGGAGCCACCCACTCAGGAGTATGTCTTCTTCGGGAAAACTCGCTACGACTTTTCTATCCCATTCTGCGGAGGGAATCCGTGTGCTCAGAGCAATACTTCGTGAGAACATGGCTGCTGCCTCCTTGGGCATTCCATAGCCGATTGGAGATTCATTATCGACTTTGATCTTTAAAAGAGAGGTGGGGCAAAAGAATGTACTACGGGAAACTCCTTCCAGGGCATTTTGTGCGGGAGACTTGAACTCCTTAAATACAAGGTTACAGGCATCGCTGAGCGTGACCAGGATACCTCCTTTTTCAACAAATGCTTTCAGTGCTTCCACTCCTTCTTTTCCGATTCCCCCCTCATACTCCGGGGGCATTTCTGTGTAATAGCGTCCATAACGTGAAGTGGGGCTTGGTTTTCCCAGCTTTATTATGTCTGTGCTTTCACTGGCAAAGACGATCACATCATATTTTGCTCTCAAGTCGACTTTCTTTTTCTTCTTTGCTTTTTTCCCTTTCTCTGTTCCCGTGAAATCCTTATTGCGCATTGTTGTATAAGGGACTTCCAGATCGTCAAAAACATATCTGGTCCAGCCCTCGTCCATGTTGGACCTCCAGGATCGATAAAGGCCGATTCTGTGATGTTTTAAGGGACTTTTTGGGATTTCAAAAATATTATCAACCTCGAAGACTTTAACGTTCCATTTTTTGATAAGGCCGGGGAGAGCTCTTTGCACTTCCTTGGTGTTCTTGACAAGGAAACTTCCAGCCGCTGCCTTGAATGTTTCTCTTCTTATTTTTTCCTTGGAACGGTATACCTCCGCTTTGTTTTTGAGAAGGGAAAAGGCTATGGTGTAAGAGGCGTTCATCCGGGAATCGAGAATGATATATGAGGCGGATTCCTTTGGAGGCGAAATGGAAGGGAAGGGGACTTTCTCCAGTTTTTCAAGTTTTGTTTCAAAGGCGTGCTCAATGCGGTCACAGGTGACTCCCATCTGCATGGGGAGGGTCCAGCCTGCATTGTCGTAAGGAGGAACGGGAGGTCCGCCTGGATATTGGCGGATGTTCGGATATTTTTGTTTCTCAAGAAGAGCCTGAGCATAGGGCTTATAAGGCTGGGACATCTTGACGACATAGGAGCTGGCCGGATAGAGTTTGCCTTCAGCGATGAATTCTTCTTTGGCCTGCAGGATTTCCACGCCTCCATACATGAGGATGTCAAGCATTCGGAGTGTTGTCGGGTAATCACGCTGTTTACTGGGGATGATGAAGGCAAAAGGTTCACCCTTTTCTCTTATCTCTATGGAGTTTTTATACATCTGGTAAAAGTTGTACAGAAAATCTTCTCTGTGAAGAGATGCTGTTTTTATCAAGCTCAGAGAAAGAGTGAGCTCATAATCAACAAGATCCCTTAACCTCCACCAGCCACCAGGCCAGGGATCAGGGAAATTCATTCGTTTTTCATAGTAGGACTGGGGGACTTCTGTTGGGTCGATGTATATGGGAGTAGCCACTTTGACAGAAGCCATTTCGCTGAGGAGACCGATTACATTGTGGAGCCACGAGGTGTCGTCGCAGGCACCGATCCACCATCCGGTAAAACTTCTTCCGTGGACAACACCTTTGAAACCATTTTTTTGGAGGTCATAGGCCATGTTTGCTCCGCAGAGGTTGACGCCTCTCCAGAGCAGAGGCTGCACATTGGGAACTGGAGGATCCATAAAGGGAGGGATGAAAAGCCGGGCCCCGGTGGAGCCCATCTGATGCTCATCGATGTGAATCTGGGGGAGCCAGTCATGGTAGAGGACTTTGGAGACAGCCCTGGTTTCAGAAAGATTGAACATGAACCAATCGCGGTTGTTGTCGTGACCGGCATAATCATGATAGAGCCACGGCATCCGGCCTCCTTCGTATTTGGTACCCACATATTTTCGGTACCAGTCGGTCACCATTTGTTGGCCGTCAGGATTTGATGTTGGAACAAGCAGAACAATAACATCATTGAGGGCTTTCTTTGCATCAAAAGGAGTATCACCCGTGGCCAGTTTATAGGCAAGCTCCATGGCCATCTGCGTGGAAGCGATTTCTGTGGCGTGGACGTTGCATGATATAAGGAGGATCACTTTGCCAGTCTTCGAAAGTCTCCTGGCTTCTTCAGGAGAAAGTGTTCTGGGGTCTCTGAGTTTTCTCACAATTTCCCTGAAAGTATCCAGCTTGCCCATGTTTTCTTCAGCTGTGATAATGGCCATGATAATCGGCTTTCCCCGGGTGGATGTGCCGATATTTACGACCTTGATTCTGGGAGATTCCTTGTCGAGCTTTTTGAAATAGGCCTGCATTTGATTGTAGTCAGCCAGCTTGCGGTCAGCACCGACTTTAAACCCTAAAAAGTCTTCAGGGGATGTCTGAGCGGTCAGGAAATAGGGCAGGAGGGATAATAAAAGGAAACAGAAAAATGCCGTTTTGATTTTTTTATATCTCGTCATCTAAGCCTCCTTAGTAAGGGATAAATTTCTATCTATCACTTGCTTCACTACCTGTCAAGGAGAAAAGCCAGAAAAGCCAGAACGGAGGAACAAAGAGACAAATTAAGCAATTTTTCATCAAAATTATCTTCCTAGGTGACCTCGGACTCAGGTACTCATTATTACGATTTTATTTATTCTTGACAAAGGGAGGAGATAAAGTTAGGATTTTTTTTCAGAAGTACAGGTTCATGCAGGTTTTCTAAGAGCCAGAGGTCGAGGAGAGTACGAAATAAATGGACCGTGCTAGATGGGGAGCTAGCGGTGCCCTGTAACCTACAATCCGCTACAGTAGGATTGAATCCCTTGCCGAGGCTACACTTTGTCTGGCCAGTGTTTTTGTAAGTGGTGTTGACGGTTTGGGCCCTTCGCAAAGAGTTCTCTGTGAATCCCGTCAGGACCGGGAGGTAGCAGCGGTAACAGAGTAGTCTCTTGTGCGGGGATTAGCCTTGCCAGAGCTAACTGCAGAGATAACGCAGGGAAAGGATGGTCGGAGCAGGGTGCACGGTCTTACCCCAGTAATAGATGGGCTTCCTTTATTTTCTTCTGCACGGCTACTCCATAAGGACACACTCTCTCACACTCACCGCAGTTTTGGCAGAAGGAGGCGTTCTGTGATGGCTTGAGTTGGGAATAGGCCTGTCTTGCCAGACTGATTTTTCTGTAACTTTCATGATAAGCTAGAGAGCGAAGAATGGATGTAGTCTTTAATCGGGAGGGGCATTTTGCTTGACAGGAACCGCACATATGGCAGTAGTCTTTAGAATTTTCTGCGACATAACGAAAAAGATTCTTTCTTTCCATCTCTGAAAGGGAATGTCCCTCCACCGCTAGATCTTCTTCCAATTGTTCAAAGGTCAGCATTTCTATGACCGCCGAGGCTATATTCTTGTTTTCCAGAACCCATTTGAGCATGGCCTGGTAAAGGGTTGTATTGCCAGTTTTATATTTTTCTACATTCTGCCTTCTCCCTCCAATTTTAAGGGTCTTCATGGCGATTATTCCTACGTCTTTTGACTTCGCCAGTGCGATGAGTCGGCGGATTCCGCTTTGCCCGAGATAATCATCATGGATTTCATAATCTTCTTCCGTGTCTTTAATATCGAAGACATTGTAACCGAGCTGAATCATGTCGTATAAGCCGGAGTCGACCGCTTTTTTTACAACCTTATGGTGATTCGAATGGCAGGAAAGACCCCGGAATCTGTATTTACCTTGACTTTTTAACTTTTCAAATGCTCCGAGGAGTCGTTCATCGGTCAAGTGCTCCTCACTACTTGCTCCATGAATAAGGAGAACATCCATATAATCGGTTTGGAGTCTTCTGAGGCTGCCGTTTACAGAGTCGATGATGGATTTTTCACTCCAGTTTTTTCTTAAGTGAAATTTTGTGCCCACATAAAGCTTGTCTCTCCCCATTTCCTTAAAGAGCTGGCCTATCTGGCGTTCGCTATTCCCATTCATGTAGCTGTGAGAAGTGTCGATATAGTTGACTCCTCTCTCGATGGCTTGATGGAGAATAGGCATAGCTGGAACCGGGCTACCTCCGAGTGAGATTTCGGAAATATTAAGATTCGTTCTTCCCAGCCGGCGGTAAAACATCTGCCCTTTTTTTCTACGAAAACTTTGATTCTCTTTTCCTGACAATAGCTCTGCTGGGGCCAGGGATACTGAAAAGGCACCAAGTGCAACACTTTGGATAAAGCGCCGTCTGCCTGGCAGTAAATCAAAAGCGTGTTCATTTTTTTTCATCAGACATCTCCTGGGGAATTGAGGTCGTTAACAATCCCAGATATTTTAAGATAGCTTCCATCTCTTTCTTTCCCTTTTCATCCAGAGGAAGGAGGGGAGAGCGGGGAGGACCCCCGTAATACCCGAGCAAATCAAGAGCATATTTTAATCCCGGGATGCCGTGAGTTTGAATGATGGCTTTATTGAGTGGAATTAAATCGAGCTGAAGCTTTTGTGCTTCATCGAGTTTTTTCTCTGAATACAGTCTGTAAAGCTCCGTGCATTGCGCAGGAGCGGCTGCTGCCAAGCGGAGAATTCCGCCACAGGCACCCATGAGCAGGCCTGGGAGAAATACGCTCCCAGCTCCCAGGATAAAACTGAATCCAGGTGCAAGATGCGGGATGACCTCTCCAAGGAAAACCAGATTTCCTGAGCTGTCTTTAATCCCTTTTATATTAGAGTGGTGAGAGAGCTCGATAATAAGTTTGGGGCTGATAGTGATACCTGTAAGCTGGGGAATGTTATATATGAGCACAGGGACTTTGGATCGTTCGGCGATGGTGAGGTAGTGCTTTTTAAGCGCTTCATCGTCCATCCGGGATTTGTAATAAGAGGGGGTCCGGACAAGAACGGCGTCGATCTCGAGGTGAGCCATTCTGTCTGTAAATTCGAGGGTGGCATGAGTGGATTCTCTGCCAGTCCCGACTATGACCTTTTTATCTGGGGAAGCGGCTTCTTTAGCAGCGAGAACCAGCTTCTCTGATTCTTCATCCGAAAGAAAAACACTTTCTCCGGTGGTACCCAGGGCGACATAGCCGGCAAGATCAAATGAGTTATATTTTTGGATGTTTTCTTCAAATTTTTCAGGAGCAATTCTATCTCTGATGAAGGGAGTGGATAATGCAGCAAATATTCCTTCGTAACTTTTATGCATCTCAGTCTCCTTATGTTTTGGGAAATTCTTTTTTCCGGATGATTCTATCTCCCCTCGATTTCCTCCAATTCTTTTTCACTCAACCCGAAATAATGCCCGATTTCATGGAAGACAACCTCCCTGATTTTTTTTCTTATCTCCTCTTCTGTAGAGCAGATATTTTCTATGGATTTTTGGTATATTACGATGACATCCGGTGGAATATTTCCGTAAAAAGGGCCTCGATGTTTGAAAGGAACACCGTGATAATGGCCTAATATGGTGCTTAAAGGTGTGCTTCCTGTTCGCTCAAAAATTTCTCTCGATGCTTTTTCTTCTACAATAAAGGCAAGGTTATGGAGGAGATTCTTAAATTTTTTGGGGATTTGAGCCAGGGCCTCTTCGACAAACTTTTCGAACCGTTCTTTTTCCATGGTGCGGTATGGCTGCTTTTATCTTTTTCCTATTTTTCGATTCCTTCCCTTGCCTTGACTCCTTTCTTGTAATAATGCTTTTTTTCCTTCATTTCAGTGACCAGGTCCGCTTTTTTTATGAAAGAGGGCGGAGCGTATCTTCCTGTCAGAATGATTTCTACTCCATCTGGTTTCTGGCCAAGATATTCGACGATTTCTTTTTCTGATATGAGGTTAAAGTAGACAGCTACGTTTATTTCATCGAGAACAATGATTCGGTATTTTTGGGAAAGCATGGCATTCAGGCATCTTTTAAGTCCTCTTTTAGCCCTTTTAATGTCTTCTTCGTCTGGATTTTGTGTTACATGGATAAAGCCTTTTCGACCGAACTGTTCGATAGTGATAAGGGGTGAGAGTTTTTTAACCGACAGAAGCTCGCCGTACATCTGGCCTTTGAGAAATTGACCGATATAAACCTTGTATCCGTGTCCGGCCGCTCGCAGAGCAAGGCCCAGGGCTGCGGTTGTTTTTCCTTTACCACTTCCAGTATAAATCTGAATGTAGCCTTTGAATTGCTTTTTTTCTTTCATGCATTTTAACTATATTTTAATACTCACCCTGAGTCAATAAAGTTTAAAATGGGGATGGTTCTCTTTTATTGTTTTGTAAGGAGTGGATCTGAGGGTCGAGAAGAGAGAGCCGCTTGAGCGAAAGCAGAGGTCTTATCATGTATTTGCCCGACTCTTTCTGCTTCTCTCTTAGTTGTGGTTCTGACTTGGCTGTGCAGGTTAAAACCTGTATGGTTGCTTCGTTTCAGCGAAATTCAGGTTGGGCAATTAGCAGACGATGTGGTGAACGAGTTCAAGAGTTTGATTTGGTCGAAAAACTTTTATAGAATTAAATCATCCACATCAAAGGAAAACAACAAAAGAAATGTTCACTATTTTTATCGAGGCGGGCTTTTTTCTTATCCGATGAAGATATTAATACACAGACGAAAAAGAATGCTTCTTCTCTTTTTGCTGGGTATCGGATTACCGAGCCTGCTCCTGGTGTATTTTGCATTTAGGGGTATTCAGAATGACCAGGCTTTAGTGGAAAAAAACAGGCTTAACGAACACCGCCGGATCGCAGAACTGATCACCAAATCGATCCATGAAAATATCTTTGAAGTTGAGCAAAAATTTCTGACGGCGATTGAGAATCGCCAGAATATTTCTCCACCTGCCCTTATCCGTTCCCTGGAAGATTTAAAACGCGAGAACCCCTTAGCAAATGAGGTCTTTTTTTTCGAAGACTTAGAAAAGATTCGTCTCCCTACGGCAAAATTTCTTTATCTCCCCGATAGCAGCACCAAGTCCTATTCTGTTTCCTCACCAGCTCCTTCAGTGGTTAAAAAGATACAAACGGGACAGCAATTAGAATTTCAAAAGAAAAGATATCAAAAGGCTTTGGATAGCTATCAACAGGCAATGGAGCAAGTTTCCGATCCTCAACTGAAGGGAGAATTGTTGAGTGCAGTTGCCAGAGTCCAAAAGAAATCTGATTATATCCAGGATGCCATAGAATCATACAAGACTCTTTCTCAGAATTTTAGTCAGGTGAGGATTGCCGAGGGAACACCATTGGGATTGGCGGCTCGCTTAGAACTTGGCTCTCTGTTCTGGACCATCAGTGATTCTTCAAGTTCCCTCAAAACATACATTGAGCTATACAAAGCTCTGATTCACAGAGAATGGATGCTGGAAGAGGCTAGATACAATTTTTTTTCCACGACCATAAAAGCATCAATAGACGAAATCTTCTCAAAACCCTCATTACCCGTCCAAATGCAATCGTACAAGAGTTCTTATCAATTGCTAGAAAATGAAGAAAGAAGGCAAAGAAGCCTGACTGAAAAATTAATCGTATTCCAAGAAAATGCCATAACAGACTTACAGGCAAAAGCTGCTCCATATTTGAGTGAACATTTCCAGCCAGCAAGGCGATTTTCGTTGGAGATAGGTAAGCATTCATATCTCGTTTCGTTGTTGGGCAAGCGCTTAACGGAAAGTGATCAAACGCATGAAATTTGGGGATTTTTGCTAGATACTGAATATCTCAGAGACAACCTTTTTCAGAAGGCTTTGCAGCGCCATGTTTCCTCTGAAAAAATCAGATGGATTTTGAAAGGAAACGATAGTCAGATTATCTTAAGGCCAGAACAATTGCCTTCAGGGTCGGTTACCTTAAAGACAGATTTTGCTGGAAATTTTCCTCCCTGGCGTCTCGAGTTCTACCAGCAAGGCTCCCCCCTTTTGGAGACGTTCCTCACTTCCCAGAGAGGAATCTATTTTTATATGTTTCTTCTCATCGCTGGTATTCTTGTCTTTGGTCTAATCTTGACTATTCGTACTGTTTCCCGTGAACTCGAATTAGCCAAGATGAAATCTGATTTTGTTTCCACAATATCCCATGAATTCAAGAGTCCTTTAACATCAATCCGGCAGCTGGCAGAGATGCTTCAGGCAGGGCGTGTCCCCTCGGAAAAACGCCGCCGGAAGTACTATGATGTTCTTGTAGAACAGAGTGAAAGACTTT
>DAOUYU010000090.1 GCA_030673995.1 Candidatus Aminicenantota bacterium | reverse complement strand
CTGGATATAAGAGAAAAGGGGATGAGTATTCCTGAATCTGAGCTCTTGCAGTGGTCAAAAATGAAATATTTAGGAAGAGCATTTGACTGTTTAATTGCCAACGACGACCGAACCCAGCAGAATGTACGCTACACTAAGGATTGGCGTACGATTCTCATCGACCATTCCCGCTCTTTCCGCTCCTCCAGGAAATTCACGAAGAGGCTCGTTTTTGGAAAAAAAGGTATTAAGGGCGTCATGCTTATCAGATACCTGCCCAGGGCTTTTGTAGAAAAGGTTAGGAGCTTGAACATTGATAACATAGGGAACGCTGTGGAGCCTCATTTGAAGGACAAAGAAATCGAAGCTATTCTCAAACGTAAAGAGCTTCTCCTCAATGAAATCGAGGAAATGATAAAAGAAAAAGGCGAAAAAAAGGTTTTGTATTGATGTTTTTTCCCAAAGAAACATTCTCCAATCATTATCTTTTTTCTTTTAGGCTTTCAATTTTTTTCTTGATCTTTTCTTGATTTGGATTTATCTCTAGCGATTTCCTTTTCAATGTTATCACTGTCCACGAAGCGTGGGGGAGTCATCAAACACACAAAAAGAAATTTCCAAAATGATGAGTGTATGATATAATATTGAGTGCAAACCGGAGGAGATACAGATGACTAAAACAACATCAACAAAAATCATCTTATCATTTTTTATGATATTTATATTCTCTTTTACAGGTTTTTCCAAAACAAAAACAGTCACCAGCAGCTGGCTGAGTTCCCCATTAAACATCGATGGTCTCTCTGGTGACTGGGAAGATGCTGTCCTGAGCTTCGAGAAAAAGCTATCCGTCGATTACGCCTTCAAGAATGATGCAGAAAATCTCTTCGTGCTTTTTATTTTCAAAGATCCTAAATATTTAAGCTCGATCAAGGAGACGGGTATGACACTGTGGTTCAACACAGAAGGAAAAAAGAAAAAGAATTACGGCCTCACATTTCTTAGAAAGAAAATCTTGGCAAATGACTACATTTCTTATTTAGAACAGCAGAAAGGACCAATTCCCGAGGAAGAGAAGAAGAAAATATTAGCAAATCGCAGTTATTCTCTTCACAGCATTCATATCATAAACAAAAAGAGTAAACCTTCCTCTTTACCCTCTGAGAGTGGAGAGATAAAAACCGCTCTCTTCAGGACGAAGAACCAGAACAAAATGACAGTGTATGAGCTTGTTATCCCTTTAAAAAGGTTTGCAGAAAATGCTCCTGGAATCGGAACTGAGCCGGGAAAAACCCTAAAGGTCGGTTTTGAATGGGGAGGAATGACAGAAGAGATGAGAAAGAGAATGATTCAAAAGCAAGTCGCCTCGGGAAGAAAAACCTCAGGAGCTGCCGACTCCTGGAGTGGTGGGTTGAGTAAAGGCAGAGGGGGGAGTTCAGTTCCAAAAACAAGTCGAAATCCTAAAAAACGTTCTTTCTGGGTGGATATCCACTTAGCTCAAAATAAGTGAGCAAGTCTTCGACTAACCTGGATTATTCACGAGTTGAGATTGCTGCAGCGGCGAGGCCGCAGCCCATGAAGCTGTAGTGAACTACCGCGAATGGGCTGCAACGATGCCGATGCGGTGAGATCGGCTCGCCCGAAGGGGAAAAAATGCCGATAGAAAAAAGAGGAACTAAAAAAAAGGCGATCCCCTTGATATTCTGAAAAGCAAAATAATGTGCTTATTTCATAGATATTGATTAATAGTATCGGCAGTTTTTATGAATAATTCAGGCTAAATGGCTATTTGATCTCTTTTAGATTTTCAAGTTCTTTGTTGTATTGATCGATATCTGTGATGCCGTATGTCCGTTCTCTGCTCTGCTGTTCAAGCTCGCCCAGAAACCTGTTACCTGCAAAGTCCCCCTGCGACAATTTCCATCTTTTGGGTTTGGAAAACGAGAATGCATAATAAATCATCTGCTTCTTAAATTGATAGGTCCAGACTTCTGCTGTTCTTGCCTGAATGTCTTCTTTATCTCTTTCCTCTGTAATTCCGGTGACTCCTCCTCCACCTTCCTGGGCCCGCATTCCCCAGTTATCCATCTGCCTGTAATCGACCGCTGCCGGTCTTCCGTTCAATAGATAAATTCTTGCCCGGTCAGTGTTCCAGGGCTGGCGGAAATTTTCTCCCTTAAAGGCATTTGTCGCAAAAGCAATTCTTTTCAGGAATTCCTTTTTGGATTCCGGCCTCCTGAATTTCCAGAAGAGAATTTGAAATTCTTCCCTGCCTTCAACGGTAAACTCCTTATAAGCTGCCCGTTCAAAATCCTGCATGATGATGTAATGCTGCATATACCATGCATCTTTGGACGGGAGCAAATTCATGCCGCAAGCTCCCAAAGCCAGGAAGGCAAGTACCAGAATTCCCATCTTCAAAACGTTGAATTTTTCCCCGAATCGGGACCGATTCCTTAGTGTATATTCCTTCATAATATTATATTATAAACACAGAGGAAGACGGTTGTCAAAATCGATCCCGTAAAAAAGGGAGGCTTGATAATCGTCACTGCGTGCAGTATATTATTATTGTGAAAACAAAATACATCTTTCCCTTACTTCTTTCTCTAAGCTTGATCTCAACTCTCCCCCTTTTCAGCCAGGTTAAAAAATCGCCAAAGGACCTGAATGAAACATATAGAAAATGGCTGGAAGAGGAAGTTGTATACATCATTACTCCTAATGAAAAAGAGGTCTTTCTTCAGCTTGAATCGGATAGAGAGCGACAAATATTCATCAACGCCTTCTGGAAACAAAGAGATGCCACACCCGGCACTCCTGCAAATGAATATAAAGAAGAACATTACAGACGGATCAACTATGCCAACAACTGGTTTGGGAAAGATTCACCCGGGCCGGGTTGGCGATCAGATATGGGGAAAATTTACATCATGCTAGGACCAGCACAATCAATCGATAAACACGAAAGCCTTGCAAACGTTTTTCCTCTCATAATCTGGTTTTATGGCGGCCTGGTCGAATACGGGCTTCCCAATGCCTTTAATGTCGTATTTTTTAAAAAACATGGAATGGGCGATTATGAGCTCTATTCTCCTATTAAATATGGACCCCAACATCTCCTGATCCATTATATGGGAGACGCAACCAGTTACATGGATGCTTACGCCGAACTTTTTAATATCAATCCCGATATAGCCGAAGTCTCTCTGAGTTTGATTCCAGGAGATTCACAGTCTCTTTCCCCCTCTCTTGCTTCGGAGATTCTTATTTCGCAAAAAATCCCTACTGCTCCCTATAAAAAAGTTGAAGATTCCTACGCAAAAAAACTTCTCATGTATAAGGATATTGTCGAGGTTGACTACACAGCCAACTACATAGAAAACGATTCTCTAGTCAGAGTGATTCAAGATAAATCAGGGATTTTTTTCGTGCATTATCTCGTTGAACCGAGCAGACTGACCTTTGAACGGTATCTGGATAGATTCCTTTCTAATCTAGAGATCAACGGTAAAATTTCTGACCAAAACGGAAGGACAATCTACCAATTCGAAAGAACCATTCCTATCGAATTCAATGAAGAGCAAATAACCAATATTAAAAATAAATTATTCAGCTTTCAAGGTATGTTTCCTCTGATTACAGGACAATACAGATTCAATGTGTTATTGAAAAATTCCATCTCGAAAGAATTCACCTCGGTTGAATCGGAGATTACGATCCCGGAGGCTTCTTCTCTCCGGATAAGCTCTCTCATCCTGGCAAATAAACTCGACATCAATTCAAAGCATAAAGGGAAAAACAAGCCTTTTTTGATCGAAGGTTCTCAGCTCGTTCCCTCCCCTCGAAATGATTTCTCCCCGCAAGAGACATTGTATCTTTACCTCCAAATTCAGGGATTGACCGAAGACCTGAGAGAGAATGCTTTCCTCGAGTATTCCATTATAAGGGATGACAAAAAAATTCATTCTTTGGTTAAAGGCATAAAAGAGTACCCGAAACAAACACACTTTTTTGAAGAATTTTCCCTGGCCAATCTGCCTGCCGCTTACTATAAAATAAAAGCCTCTCTTCTCAACAAAAATCGTGAGGAAATCCTCTCCGAACAAAGCCGGTTTTATGTAACAGCGGTGATAAATCTGCCCCGGCCCTGGATTCTTTCTCTACCCATACCGCCTATAGAAGATCCTGCCACTGCACACATCCTGGGAAATCAATTTTTAAACAAAAAAGATCTCCAAAAGGCAAAATCTCTTCTGGAAGAGGCTTATAATAAAAATCCAAATTCCCAGAGTTACGCTTTAAGTCTGAGCCGAGTCCTTTTTATGACAAAAGAGTACCAAAGGATAAAACAGATAGCTCTTCCTTTTCTTAAGGACCAAAGAAAATATGCATTTTTGCACATAGTGGGACAATCCTGCCAGGCTCTGGGAGAACTTAACGAGGCTATTTCTCACTATAAGGATTATCTTTCTCATTTCGGCACAAATATCATCATTCTCAACTCCATAGGAAAATGTTACTATCAATTAGGCAATACAAAAGAAGCTCTCATCGCATGGGAGAAGTCCTTAGAGCTCAATCCCGGTCAGGAAGAGCTGATAAAATTGGTAAAGTCCCTCAAAGAGAAGAAATGAAAAAAACGTTTTTTATCCTTTTTCCTGTCTGTTGCTTCCTCCTTCTTTCTTGTGCTTCTTACAGACTGGAAAAAAAACTATCCCCTGTAAATAAGGAATTCTTTTCTAAAGTGAGATACATCATCACCAGACAAGAGCGAAAAATCTTCCTCAATCTCATTCCTTCAGAAAGGAAGAGTTTCATTGAAGAATTCTGGGAAAAAAGAGATCCTGATCCTGACACAGAAATAAATGAGTTTAAGGAAGAATATTTCGAGCTTATTGAAGAAGCCAATTTTCTCTTTAAAGAGGGAAGCACTCCGGGTTGGCTCCAGGAGAGAGGAAGAGTGTACATCACCCTTGGCCCCCCCGACAACAGAGAGACCTATCCAAGAGGCATGTCTCAGTATGGAAAACCTACGGAGATATGGTATTACGGTTTTTTCCCGGTAGTCTTTATTGATTACTACTGGACCGGTAACTATAAACTGGAGCCTTTTAGTGCACAGCACATTAATGAGATCAATAAAACCCAGGTCGATTCGAGACCTGAAGTCGCCAAGCAAAAAGTTGTCTTCGACTTCGATCTTAATATTAAAAAGGTGAAAGAAGGTGAAACTCTTTTTCAAGTTGAAATTCCATATAAAAATATCTGGTTTGTCGTAAATGAGAATCTATTGCAAACAATTTTAGAAGTCTCCGTGGAAGTATTGGATCAGAATGAAAAAAAAATATGGCAGCACCAGGAAAATTATGCAATCTCATTAACCGAAAAAAATCTCGAAGAACTCATCGGCAAGAATTATATGATCGAGATTTCAGCAAATATCAATCCTGGAAATTACATTCTTGTCGTAGAGATCGGTAACAATACGGGTGGAGAGCGGGTAAGGAAAAGAGCCAAATTCGCCGTCTGATCACTCAGGTAAAGTGAAAACGAGAAAAAAAAGAGGGAAGAAGAGGGAGGTAAGAATGAAGGCCAAAGCATTTTTAAAGTTATCTCTATGCCTTTTGTTTTCTTTTTTGCTCGTCATGAGTGCCGCTGGACAAGCGGCAAGAGGAAAAGGAAGACTCGCTGGAGCCGTCATCGATGACAAAGGAGATCCTATCATACCGGCAAAGGTTATCATTGAATTTTTAGGAGGTGAGGTAGCCAAATTTGAGACCACTTCCAAAAAAAGAGGATGGAGTTTTTTGGGGCTTGGTACAGGGAAGTGGAAGGTGACTGCCTCTGCAGATGGATATATTCCTTATTCAACAGAAATTTATGTCTGGCAGCTCGAGAAGAATCCGAAATTAACTATAACTTTAAAGAAGATTCAATCGACTGATGCACCTTTAATCGAAGATGAATCAACTTTCGAACTCTTAGACAAAGGCAATAAGCTCTTCACCGAGAAAAAATACGATGCGGCTCTTTTGGCTTACAAGGAATTTCTCGACAAAAATCCCGGTGCCTATCAGGTCCGCCTCAATATTGCCGACTGCTACCGAGAAAAGGGAGAATATGAACAAGCCCTTGAAGAATATAAAATAATCCTGGAAAAAATCTCCATAGACGAACCCAAGGGCAAGGAAATCGCTGCCAAAGCTATGGCCGGAATAGGCAATTGTTATCTGAAAAAACAGGATTTTGAAAATGCCCAGAATTATTTCAAGCAATCTATTGAAACATATCCGGAAGATGAGTTCATCGCATACAATGTCGGAGAAATATATTTTTCCAATCAAAAACTCGATGAAGCCATCCAGTATTTCACTCTGGCGAGCAAGATCAAGCCAGACTGGAGTGATCCTTATTACAAATTGGGGCTTGTTTACTTGAATAAAGCTGATTTCGATAAAGCCATAGAAGCGCTCGAGAAATTTCTGACGCTAGAGCCGGACACAGAAAGATCAGCAAATGTCAAAAATATTCTTAATCAGATAAAAAAAATAAAAAAGTAAATTCATATCAAATATCCATATGGCGAAAAAAAAACGCTCTCGCCGCAGGAAGAAAAAACGACATAAGATCACACCTCCGCCAGAATCGGCTGCCGTCAGCACAGCCCACAGCATAAAAACCAAAACAGCCGAGAGGTCTATCAAACTCCATCCCAGGAAATCCTGGATTATCCTTGTGGTACTGATAGTCATTCTTTGTACTGCCGCGCTGATCCTTTTTATCTCTCCCGCCAAAATCTCAATCCAGAGAGACAGCGGGCTGAATGTCCTGCTCATTACACTGGATACCACACGGGCCGATCGGCTCGGCTGCTACGGCTACCCAAGAGCAAAAACTCCCAATCTGGATTCCCTGGCACAAAAGGGTGCCCGGTTTGGCAATGTCTACTGCCAGGTCCCGCTGACCTTACCCTCCCACTGTTCCATCATGGCCGGAACGTACCCGGTTTCTCATAATGTTCACAACAACGGCACCTACTCTCTTGCTTCCGACCAACTGACACTGGCCGAAGTGTTAAAAGCAAAAGG
>DAOUYU010000002.1 GCA_030673995.1 Candidatus Aminicenantota bacterium | reverse complement strand
TTCTTTCGATTGCTGATAGGTTAGACTCCATTATAGGTGCTCTGGGAATGGGAATACAGGTCTCGGGCTCAAAAGACCCGTTTGGTCTGCGCCGGAATGCCCATGGAATTTGTAAAATTATTCTGGATAAGAAACTGAGTTTCCCAATATCACGTCTGTTTGATAAAGTACTGAATGTTTATGGGGAGAGGCTTGAAGAGTCAAAGGATGAAGTAAAAACTTACTGTCTGGATTTTTTTAAAAACCGGTTGCAGTATATTTTTGAAAATCAGGGATATCGATATGATTTGGTAAATGCAGCCGTTTCCGCAGGTATTGATAACATATATTTTTCCTATCTCAGACTTAAGGCCCTGGATAGTTTAAAAGACAGCCCGCAGTTTGAACCTTTAATTCTCATCTCCAAAAGAGTAAACAACATTCTCCGTGATCAGCCTCCCTCTAAATATAAAGTCAATCCAGAAATTCTTGTTGAAAAAGAAGAGAAAGAGCTTTATGAGACCTTCTCTATAATAAAAAGCAATGTTCTTCCTTTGATCTCAAAAGGAGATTATTCGCAGTCCCAAAGGATCGTTTTTAGGATCAGGTCGACATTAAATAAATTTTTTGATCACGTTCTGGTGATGACCGAAGACAAAAGGCTCAAGCGAAACCGTATGGCCCTTCTTCAAGACATAAGCAAACTTTTGATCAGAGTCGCAGATTACTCTCAGATAGTTATAGAAGGATAGGATATTCCGTTCTTCCAGCCGGAGGTATCCATCCTGATCCATATCTGAACGTATTAACCTGGATATATCAGGTTAATATCTTGTAGTATTATATTGGTCTGGTTTCAAATAAATTTGTTCTAGAGCAAAGATTTTTTCCAGATATCCAGGGTAATTTTGCCCTCTCTGTTCCCCGTAAGGATTAAATCCAATCCCAATAACGTATTTATTTCTTTTCATATCGAAGGAAGACCACCGCGCCTGCCCCCAGAAGGTTAAGGGAAATCTTTCGCCAGGAATGGAAATATCTATGATCAATTCAGAATTGATCTCTATGGGATTTTTGCTGAGCAGCTTGAGTCCCACACGGCTTATATCGATAACAGAACCTAATTCTTCATCATCCCCATTAATCTCAAAGCTGGCTGTAGCGCCGGGGATTCTAAACCTTCTGGACTGCCTTTTTTCTATACCTTCATATTCCACCTTGGCCTCCTTTTTGGAATGCTCTGCAGCAAGCTAAGATGTGCGGTTCTTTAAGCTGTCTTCTTCATTGAAGAAAACAGACTCACTCGCAGAAATCATGCTCACTCCTTTAGTCGGCCGTGCAGAATATATTTTGCAAAATTATTGTAAAAAGATGTGATATTGGAATCAATAACGGGGTGGAGAATTGTTCCTAGCAGTGAAATAGGAAAGGATGATGGATCTTTATATGATGTTAACTAAAAATCTTGATGTTATTCAATGTCAATTTCATATTTATCGGACTCAGATTCCTGAGGGGTTGAAAATTTTTGCTCCAGTGCTATGATTTTCACCAGATTTCCAGGGTAATTTTGCCCTTCTTTTTCTCCATAAGGATTAAATTGAACCCCGACCTGATATTTTTTTTTCTTCTTGTCGAAGGTAATCCACCGTACCTGTCCAATAAGGATTAAAGGAATTGTTTCGCCCGGAATGGAAATTTTTAAGGTTAAGTCTGAATTGATATCAAGAGATTTATCACTCTGATATTTAATTCCTGCCCGGCTCATATCAATAATTTGTGAAAATTCTTCAGCCCCTTTCTTATGCTCATAGCTGACCGTTGCCCCCGGAATCTCAAACCGTTTACACTCTCTTTTTTCAGCGCCCTTGTCTTCCATGAATGACCTCTTACGCCTCCAGCCTTGCAGCCAGCTTTACATTCTCAAAGCAGCGGAGCAAGAGTGCTTTCCAGTCGTTTCTTTTCAAACATTTCCAAAAGTTTGTCAACCTGTTGGCAAGAATAATAAACTATTACCATTAATTTAAGGCTTTTTTTACAATATAACAAATAAATCTGAAATGTCAAAAGAAAATTTGGAGAAAATTGCAGAGTCATAATGCCAATGACAATCCTAGGTTACTTTTTGCTGCTCGACCGCTTTAGAGATTTTTGCCCAGGTGTCACGGAGGGATACCGTGCGGTTAAACACAAGTTTTTCAGCCGAAGTATCGACAGTATCAACACAGAAATATCCCAGCCTTTCAAACTGGCAGTGACTCCCTGGAGCCACACCTTTCAGACCTGGTTCGAGCTTGCATGCTGTGAGAATCTCTAGGGATTTCGGATTCAGGTTTGATTTGAAGTCAGTGCCTTCCTTCACTTCAGATGTGTCTCGTTTTGTGAAAAGGTTATCGTACAAACGGACTTCAGCATCGATTGCGTGATTTGCCGAAACCCAGTGCATTGTGCTCTTGACTCTGCGTCCATCAGGAGCATCACCTCCTCGTGTTGCCGGATCATACGTGCAGTGCAATTCTACCACCTCGCCTGTATTCTTATTCTTTATCACGTCAACACAGGTAATAAAATACGCATAACGCAAGCGCACTTCTCGATCCGGGGATAAACGGTAAAATTTCTTCGGAGGTTCTTCCCGGAAGTCGTCCTGCTCAATGTAGAGAACACGCGAAAACGAAACCTTCCTTGTTCCCATGCTTGGATCCTCTGGGTTATTGATTGCGTCCAGCTCCTCCACCTTGTCTTCCGGATAATTAACAATAATCACCTTGAGCGGCCGCAACACTGCCATAAAACGCGGAGCCGTTCTGTTTAACTCCTCACGAAGGCTGTTTTCAAGCTGTACCAAGTCCACAATACTATTTGCCTTTGCCACTCCGATTTGATCACAGAAATTCCTGATAGATTCCGGTGTATATCCGCGCCTTCTCAATCCTGAAATCGTGGGCATGCGCGGATCATCCCATCCACTCACTTGCCCCTCATCCACCAGTTCCAGGAGTTTTCGCTTGCTCAAAACAGTGTGGCTGAGATTGAGGCGTGCAAATTCGATCTGCTGGGGATGGTGAATCTCCAGTTGGTCAAGAATCCAGTCGTACAACGGACGGTTATTCTCAAATTCCAGGGTGCAGATAGAATTCGTGATTCCTTCGATTGAATCAGAAAGACAATGGGTGAAGTCATACGTGGGATAGATGCACCACTTGTCGCCAGTTCTGTAGTGATTTTTCTTGCGAATCCGGTAGAGAGTTGGGTCACGCATTAACACATTCGGATGTGACATGTCGATCTTTGCCCGCAAAATGCGGGAGCCTTCCTCAAATTCTCCTTCCTTCATACGTTTGAGTAGATCCAGGTTTTCCTCAACCGACCGCTTCCTGTACGGACTGTCTTTGCCGGGCTTCGTCAATGTGCCACGGTACTCTCTGACCTGGTCAATGCTCAAATCGCAAACATAGGCCATTCCTTTTTCTGTCAACTGGGCTGCATACGTGTAGAGCTGCTCAAAATAGTCAGATGCATAATACAAACGGTCGTCCCAGTCGAATCCAAGCCATCTCACGTCTTCCTTAATGGATTCTGCATACTCGATTTCTTCGGTCTCAGGATTTGTATCATCGAAGCGAAGATTGCACAGCCCGGCATAATCAGCAGCGATGCCAAAATTGAGGCATATGGACTTGGCGTGCCCGATGTGAAGATATCCGTTGGGTTCGGGCGGGAAGCGGGTATGAACCCGGCCTCCGTATTTATCGGTTTTCAGGTCCTCATCAATAATATCTCTGATAAAATTTGATTTGGATTTTTCGATCTTCATATTTTTACGCCTTTCATACGGTTTATCACTTTTTTTTTGCCTAGAACTTCCATTATCTCAAAAAGGCCCGCTCCCTTTGTTTTCCCGCTTATCGCCATGCGGGTGGGGTGGATTACAGCCGCGGCTTTAATGCCTCTTTCCTCCACGATATCACGGCAGATCTCTTCTATGCCCTCCTGGGAAAATGCTTCAAGGCCCTCCAGCCGGTTGGCAAAGATTCTCATGTTTTCTTTTTTCTCTTCATTATCAAGGTGTTTCTTCTTTCCTTCTTCATCCACAGTAAAGTCGTCTTTAAAAAAGAAATCAGCGAGCTCCACGAATTCATCCAATGTCTTCATCCTGATCTTATACAGGCCGACAATCTTAGAAATGTAATCATCAGCCATGCTGGATATATCAAATCCTGCCACCAGGAGTCGGTCTTTGATGAGCGGCAGAAGCTCTTCTGTCCTTTTTTTCATTATATACTCGCCGTTCATCCACTTGAGTTTTTGAATATCGAACTTTGCTTGAACGTCACTCATGTCGTCTATGTCGAACAATTTCACCGCCTCATTTAGCGACAGGACCTCGCGGTCTTCGCCGGGGAACCATCCCAAAAGAATCAGGTAATTCGCCAGAGCTTCAGGCAAAAAACCTTCTTCCTTGTATTCTTCGACTGAAACAACGCCGTGCCTTTTTGAAAGCTTCGCACCGTCAGGACCCAAAATAAGGGGCATGTGGCCGAATTGTGGCAGTTTAAGTTCCAGTGCCTCGTAAAAGAGTATCTGTTTGGGTGTGTTGGAAATATGGTCGTCTCCTCTTAAAACGTGGGTTATCTCCAGATAAGAGTCATCGACAACACAGGAGAAATTATACGTCGGTGAACCGTCAGATTTAATCAAGACCTGGTCCTTGATATTGTCGGTATTAACAGTTATTTTCCCATGAATGATGTCATTCAATTCTATTAAGCGGCCTTTTTCCACTTTAAAAATAATAGCTTCTCCTTCTCTATAAGCGTTCCCCCTGGCAAGAATCTTTTCCGCTTTTTCTCTATAGACATCGAAACGACGGCTCTGGTAGATCGGCTCATCGTCCCAGTCGATACCAAGCCATTTCAGATCATTGAGGATCTCTTCAAGGAACTTTATGTCAGAGCGGACCCGGTCCGTATCTTCTATCCTGAGCAAGAATTTACCTCCCGTATGTCTGGCATAAAGCCAGTTAAAGAGTGCAGTCCTTGCACTTCCGAGATGCAGATATCCTGTTGGACTTGGCGCAAATCTTACTCTAACCATCCACATTTCCTCCATGAATAACGAGTGGGGAGATCTTATACGTAGTTTTATTTAGAACAACATGTAGAGAGATCTTATTAAGATACTCAGTCAGTACCGAAATGACTCTCTTCATCGTTCAATTCCTTTAGACCGGCCTACTTTTTGATATATAACATAGCAAAATATTGCGGTAAAAAATAGGGAAATTGTGTTTGACGCCTACTTTTTATTACGATATAAGGGACAGAGAATGTTTCCTGGTGTATATCAATAAAAAATCCCTGAAGTGGATTTTGTCCTCACTCATATCTCAAAGACTCTACAGGATTGGATGTTGCGGCCTTGAATGCTTGAAAACTAACCGCACATAAAGCGATTACGAATGCCAGTGTTGCTGACAGTAAGAATGGCCAAATCACAATATTTATCGAGTAAGCGTAACTTTGCAGCCATTTTTTCATGGCATAATAGGCTACGGGACAGGCGACGATATTGGACACGAGCACCCATTTGGTGAATTCTTTTGAAAGAAGCAAAACAATATTCGATACCCTTATAAAAACCGCCCGCATTAAGGTCTCTTCTTCCGGATTTTGCCCCTCCCGGCGCCACAGGCTGTTTGAAAAAGAGTATCCATATGTGGGTGCATTTGAGCTGGCTATAAACGAAAGTCGTGCATATGATTAAAAGGATTGTTAGGGAAAACTGGATAACGACCAGGATTTTTCGAAAAGTTGAACCTTTTGAACCGGATTTTAATGTTCCCTTTAATACATTAACCGGTTGAAAGGCTGAAAGAAAAAGAGCCGGGTAACTGCCGGATATGATCCCGGTCATCAATGCTATACATAATAATCCAAGTAGAACCAGAAGATTTCCTGAAATGTCCATCGAAATTTCTTTTGCAGCCAGGTCGCTGAAAGCCGGAAGTAAGAGCCATACGATAATCAATGCAAATACCAGAGAAATAAACGAAAAAAGGATCGACTCGCCGAAAAACTGTTTGATGATGTCGGTTTTATACGCACCGGCTACTTTTCTCATGCCTATCTCTTTAGCCCGGTTGCCGGAACGGGCAGTAGCCAAATTCATAAAATTGATACAGGCTATGAGTAAAATAAAAAATGCGACCAGGGAGAAAATGACTACATATGTGATATCGCCGTGTGCCGAATCGAACTCACAATTTGAAAAAAGATGAATGCGGGTGAGACGCTGAAGATTCAGCCTCGCATCTTTTTCTATTGTGGGCTTTTCGTACAAATAGCCGGAGATCTTTTGAATGACATCCTTGCTTTTATTTTCATATGTCAGCCGTAGCCCCCTCCCTGTTATTCGTGTTGCATTGATTATTTCGGGAAAATCATTTTTTAACGAAGGGCCAAGAGGACCCTGAGTGATAGCTCATGTCGTGCTGTGGTCGGTAAAATTGATGTCCTGGATGACCCTGTAAATATCCCCGGCATTTTCATGGAAGCGGTCATAGCTTAGCTCGTCCTGGACCCATAAGAGGATCAGGATACAGCAAGCTATTCCTATCGCTAGACCGGCAATATTGATAAGGGAATATCCTTTGTGCCTTTTTATGTTTCGCAGAGCAATCTTTATGTAATTTTTTATCATCTCTCACTCCTTTAAATCTATTGGTTTTCCTTAATTCGTTTTATGTGATATTTACCGTTTAACCTGAATTATTCATAAAAACTGCCGATACTATTAATAGATATCCACGCTATCAGCATGTAAGCATGTTTTTTCAATCGATCAAGGAGATCACTTTGTTTTGTGAATTCTTCTTTACTTTCTATCGGCATTTTTTACCCTTCGGGCGTAAAAAAAAAAGGGGGACAGTCCCCTTTTTTTTTCTTCGTTGCAACCCATTCGCAGTAGATCACTACAGCTTCATGGGCTGCGGCCTCGCCGCTGCGGCAATCTCGACTCGTGAATAATCCAGGCTAATATGTAAGACGAAAAAAGAAAAAGAAAGGTTGACTATCCGGCACGCTTTAGAATTCCAAGAAAGAAAAGGAAATAGCTGCTTAAATAAAAAAGGGAAGCGAGGGAGCTTACACCCTCGCTTCCCCAGAGGCCAGAATTTCGTTCTGCCTTTTGTTTTTAACGTTTCTGTTTTTTGAGCCTACTTCGCCTTTTTCACTTCTTTCCGGCCTTTTTCATCTCCTCCACTTTAAACTTGATATATTGCTGCTTTTCCAGCACATCGGTCAGTAATTTTTTCAGCTCTGCTTTTTTCTTAGGATCTTTGACTTTTTCCAACTTTTTCCTGATTGCTTCCTCTTTTTCCATCAATACTGTCAATTCCTTTTTCAGATTGTTTTCACTCGCTTTCTCAAGGGCACCGTTTTCCTCGAGCACTTCTTTCATTTGAGCTTTCTTTTCAAGCACTTTTTTCAAGTAGGTCTTCAGTTCTTTCTTTTTTGACGGGTCTTTAACCACATCAAGCTCTTTGCGTATAGCCTTCTCTTTTTCACTCAGCTTCTTAAATTCGTCTTTTATCTGGGCGAGCTTTTTCAATTTTTCCATTTTTTTCTTGAGATTTTCTTCTTTCTTTTTGTCTGAGGTCTGAATCGATTCAGAAGTGGTATCCAGACTGTACATTTCAGCATTTGAAGTCTCATCGATCTGAAGAGGTGGTGATTCAGCGGGCTTTGGATCGGCAAAGGCCAGTACCAGAAGTGAAGCTAAAGGTAAAACAAATAAAAACTTAAGCCTGGCGACACTTTTGGATTTGTTTTTTGTCATCATGGTTAGCCTCCTTTTGATTAGTGATTGTTTGAAGTTGTTGGCGAATTCAAACAACTTCATGCCCACATGCTGCTCGAACATAAGCAGTTGGTACTTGGCTTTGCTGAAGCCCTGCGCAATGACTCCGTAATCGGCCAAGTATTCATGTGTTTCTTGTAGCGATTTTTTGTACGGCCATACAAAAGGATTAAACCATTGAAATATTGTAACCAGTTCCATAAGCAGAATATCAAAAGAATGATATTGCTTGATATGAATCTTTTCATGGGCGATGATACGTCTTAAGTCATTTTCAGTCATTTTTTTATCGTTGATAAAGATGATGTTGAGGAAGGAAAAAGGGGAAAAGTCTTTATCGATGGAAACGATGTGTGTTCCCTCATAATTTTTGATGCCGAATTTTTTGACAACGATGAGAAGTTTTATTAAGTGAACTGTAAACCGCAAAAGAAAAAAAACGACTCCTGCGGTATAGATCAGAAGAAGGATTTCAGCCATTCCCCACGAGTTTCCGGGAAAAGCTGTTGTCTTGGTCATACGGAATGTTGTTTCAATCCCTTGGCTTATAATAAAGGGAGAGGGGATGTTGAGAGTAGGGATGATAAACGAGAATATCACAGAAAAGACCAAATAGATGCGGTTGAGGTTAAAATAGGTTTCTTTTTTCAGGAAAATCCAGTAACCGAAGTAGAAGAGAGCCAGGCAGATCCCGGTTTCCAGGATATATTGGATCAAGCTATTCATCATTGTCTCCCTTTTGTTTTTCTATCTCTTCGCTTAACAGTTCTCTCATTTCTTCAAGTTCTTCCAAGTTGATATCCCTGTCGCTGGCAAAAAACGAAACCATTTCTTGAAATGAATTGCTGAAGTACCTTTTTATAAAGGATTTCAGGAAGTTTTTCTTGTATTCATTTCTAGAGATGGTAGGAAAATACTCATGGGTTTTGCCGTAAGCTTTATGCGAGACAAATCCTTTTTTTTCCAAAACCCGGATGATTGTGGACACGGTGTTGTAAGCCGGTTTTGGATTTGGGAGCCTTTCAATAATATCCTTGACGAAGCCTTTTTCAAGCTTCCAAAGGATTTGCATGATTTTTTCTTCAGCTCTTGTGAATTCTTTCATAGCACTCATATAATACAACTAAACATATAGTTTGTCAACTAATATATTAGTTGATAAGATAATTGTTTCCTGATTGTAAATTTCTTTTTTCGTTTGCAAGGGAAACAGGGAGGCAGGTCTTGTTTTTTGCTTTTCTTTTAATCCTTATGGATCCGTATATTTAGACCACGCAAAAACACCATTTATTAAGATCGAACAGAGCACAATCCCGACATTTTCAGCCACAGTCAAGGAATCAATTTAGATAGGCGACAATTAAAATATGTCAATCATTCTTGCTAATACCGCTTTACCTCTGTATTCTGGCAGAAGTATTGGAGCTCTTCTCTCTGGTTTTATTCCAGCTTTTTTAAGCATGTTTACATATTTTTTCATATGCTCCAATGAAAGCTTCCCTCTCCTTTTAACGGTTTTAGCATATTCTGCAGCATAGATTCCAGATCTCCTTCCAAACACCATACAATCAAGGGTTGAATTTCCCATAAGTCTATTTTTGCCATGAACTCCACCTGATATTTCACCAGCGACAAATAATCCACCTATATTTGTTTTCCCTTCAGGATCGGTTTCCACGCCTCCATTTTGGTAATGGAGTGTGGGAAATACTAGAACCGGGTCCTTTGCCATGTCAATATCAAATCTTTTAAACATCCGGTTCATTCCTGGAAATGCATTTTCTATTGTTCCTTCACCATTTTTTAATTCAATGAGAGGAGTATCAAGCCAGACACCTCTCATGCCTGTAGGAGTTAAGATCCCTTTTTCTCTGATATAGCACTCTCTTATAAATGAAGATGCTTCAACATCTCTTGGCTCAAGGGGAAAGACAAATGCTTCTCCGTCCTTATTTATTGGTTGAGCACCCATACTCCTGAGTTTTTCAGTAAGAAGGAGACCTATTATCTGTGGTGGGAATGCAGCTCCTGTTGGGTGATACTGGACTGTATCCACATCCCTCAGTTTAGCTCCGACACGATATGCAAGAACAACACCATCACAGGTAGCACCATAATGATTTGTGGTTGGAAAACCTCTTATATGAAGTCTTCCAAAGCCCCCTGTTGCGAGAATTGTAGCTTTAGCTTTCACAATTTTATAGTCGCCTGTTTCGAAATTCCAGAGAACTGCTCCTGCAGCCCTTCCTTCGCCATCTGTGAGAAGTTCAATTACGGGATAATATTCTAAGCATGAAATTTTCCTGTCTCTGAATTCATCCCTTATGACTCTCAATTCCTCAAGACCTGTATAATCTCTACAAGCATGCATTCTCCTTCTGCATGTACCGCCTCCCCATTTTTCTGTAAATTCTCCATTTTCCTCTCTATCAATCATTGCTCCCAATTCTGAAAGCCAATGCATGATTAGGGGAGCATCTTCAACCAGTCCTTTGAGAACATCTGGCTTATTAGCAAAATGTCCTCCTCCCATAGCATCTAAAAAATGTATGAGTGGTGAATCGTTTGGACGATCAGCTGCCTGAGTCCCTCCTTCAGCCATCATTGAATTAGCATCACCATGCCTTAGTTTGTTTGTAAGAAGAATTTTTTCAGGTGGAAGGCCTTGATTGTTTGCCCAGATTGCTGCGGATGTTCCAGCCAGGCCACCGCCTATTATTAAAATATCCACATCGTAATCAACTTTAGAAAGATCAATTTCTCCTTCTTCTATGAGAGGATAGGCCTCAAGGAGATCCACGACTTCATTAGGCCCTCTATCGCCCTTATTCTGACCTATTGATATCTTTCTTTTGCCTCCGGGTGCATAGTCTGGATGTAGCTTGAGTACCTCTTCCCTTTCTTCTTTGCTCATGGCAGGAGGGTCATAGTCCTTTCTCTTCATCCTTGTTTTATTAACTATATTTATTAGCTCATGCATGTATTCTGGATAACCTCTGATAAATTTTATTTCAGCCATTTTTCTCCTCCCTTTTTAGTCTGATTCCCTATCTCTTTCAGCATACAGTTTTTCAAGTTTTTTAATAGAGGCATTAAGAAACTTGTCCCAGCCTTCCTTATAGTTGCCGTTTTCTATTTCTTTTAGCCTAATTTTAAGATGCTCTGGCTCTTGGCATTCATATCGTCCATACATTCTTCTGGCTAGCTGAGCTATATGATATTGGACGAGCTCTGCAGGACATCTTATGGCACAAAGCCCACATTGAATACAATCAAAGGATTCCTTGGCGACAGCCTTAAAATCACCTTTTATTGCATCTTGGATATAGTCCATGACCTCTAGATCTTGAGGGCATGCTTTTGTACACGTATTGCAAGATACACACCGAGCAAGCTCTGGGTAGTGTTTAAATAATGTCCCGACATTGTATTCTTCTTTGTTAATGTCATAAACGGCTTTATCTCCAGGTGCAAAAGGTATTTGAACCAGGAACATTCCATCTTCAACTCTTGTCTGGCATGCCATTGCAGTCTGTAGTTTATAGTCGCCAGCTTTTCTATAAACTGTAGCACAGGCGCCACAGAATCCTGCCCTGCATCCTGCAGATCTGACAAACCTATACCCAGCAAACTCCATGGCCTGCATAATTGTCAGCCCAGCTGGAACCTTATAAGCCTTTCCCATTATGTAAGCTGTTACCCAGTACTCAATATCCTTTTCATCGATTCCGGTAATAACAGACTTATTTGACTCTGCGATTCTGTCCATAATACTCATTTTCTCTTTCAAAGTTTCCTCCTCAAAGAAAGAATCAAAGACCTGTTTGCAAAATTACGATGTAGAGGGAAAAATTGTGATTCAAAAAGACAAAGATTTGAGCCTCTATGCAGATATTTTAGATTAACCAGGCTTAAATTTTCGAATTTTTGAACCGTTTTTCTCATCTTTACTTTTTTGTTAATATTCTTGTGGCAGTTTTTTGAGTTCGGCCCAGGAGTAAACAGGACCGTCTTTGCAGACATAGTGTGAGCCGATGTTGCATCTGCCGCATTTTCCGATACCGCATTTCATTTTGTTTTCGACAGTCGTGTAAATCTGTTCATCCTCGAAACCGAGGTCCTCGAGGGCTTTGATGACAAATTTGATCATGATGGGAGGGCCGCAGGTAACTGTTATGGCATTTTTGGGGGAAGGTTTTTTATCCGTTACATTTTGAGGAACGAAGCCGACAAACTCATTCCAGTCGGATTCTTCGACATCGATGGAAAGGTGAACGGCTATTTTCTTCTTGATCTCTTCCAGTTCTTCTCTGAAAACCAGATCTTTGGATGTCCTTGCTCCGTAAATCAACGTCAGGTCTCCGTATTCCTCTTTTTTCCCCAAGGCCGTGTTGAGAACAGACCAGATTGGAGCCAGGCCGATACCTCCGCCGATAAAGATGAGGTTTTTCCCCTTCCATTCTTCTAGAGGAAAACCATTGCCGTAGGGACCTCTGATTCCGATGGTATCTCCAACCTGCATTTCATGAAGGCTTGAAGTGACTCTTCCCATCTTCAATATGTTGAATTGGAGGTAATCTTTTATAAGAGGGGAAGAGGAGATAGCGAATATTGATTCTCCCTTGCCAAACACAGAAAGCATGGCGCACTGTCCGCAACTGAAAGAAAAGTCATTCTTGTTTTGAAACTGAGCCCTGAATGTCTTTATTGGCCTCGCACCACCGACTTCTTCTTTGATTTCGATTATTTTTGCCAGTTTTGGGACATAGGCATTATGATCCATAATCTCTCACCTTATCGAGCACTTCTATAATATCTATTCCCACGGGGCATTTCGAAATACACCTTCCACAGCCCGTACAGAGATAATTCTGGTATCGTTCAACAAAGTACTGAAATTTATGAAAGATTCTCTGGCGCAATCGTGAGGCTCTATCCGGTCTGGGATTGTGCCCTGAGGAATGCATAGTAAAGTCAGGAAACTGACAGGTGTCCCATGTTCTGACTCTCTTTCCTTTGACAGGGGAGGAAGAGGCAACTTCGTCATTGATATCGAAGCAGTGGCAGGTGGGACAGAGATACGTGCATATTCCACAGCGGAGGCAGCTCAGGGATTCTTCATCCCATAAAGGAGAGTCAAACATATTTTTAAGTATAGAGGGAATTTTTTTTATGTCTTTGATTTGACGTGTGATCTTTTTTTCGGCTTCAGCCTGAGTTTTTTCAACGGCCTTCTTATCCGCAGCTTTTGGCTGCTGGAAGAGGGGCTTTGCCAGATTTATGAGCGTACTCCCTTTTTCTGAAAGAGACTCAACGAAATATTTGTCCCCTAAATCAGTCATCAGGATATCCAGGCCTTCTTTGGAATGAGGTGAGCCACCAACCGAGAGGCAGAAGCAATTTGGGGAGGGAGGAATATTACAGGCAAGCCCGATAAGAACTGTTGAGTTTCTTCTTTTCCAGTAATAAGGATCTTTGAAGTCACCGCTAAAAACCTTGTCTGTTAGGGTAAGAGCTTTTGCGTCGCATGGCCTTACGCCAAAAATGATAGTTGGGTCATCGTCAGGAAGAGTTTCTTTGACCTGAAGCTTGTTTTCATTTGAACTTTCAAATTCAAGGAGGACCTCTCTTTGTGGAAAGATAATATTTTTAGGGGGTAGGACAGTGTTTGGAAAATCCAGGTTTATACTTTCCGGCTTTTTAATGGTCTCGAAGTTCCAGAGATCTCCGTTTTTTTGAGGGGCATATATTTTATATGAAACTAGTTCTTTCACCCATAACGGGAAGGATTTTTTTGTCAGTATCTTTTCCATAGTCTCACCTGATAAAATCTTCCGGGTCTTCATCCTTAAAACTGGAGACAAGGGAGGGTACATCAGCATCAAAGCCAGCCTCATAGCCAAAAAGTTCTTTGGCTTCTTTTTCCAGTTTCTTATTCAGGAGACGGAGAGGGATATCCAGTGGACAAGCTCTTTCGCATTCTCCACAATCAATGCAGCGGCCAGCAAGATGGATGGCTCTGACTAAGTGATAGACAAAGTTTTCCGAAGTGACTGGCGATTTTTCCACCCATTTTATTTTTTGTGCCTTTTCTTCTGCAGTGGTTTCTGCGATGACAGCAAAGTTTATGGTATCCGCCACACATTCGTCGCAATAGCACATCGGGCAAACTGAGCGGCAGGCATAGCATCGGATGCACTTATCAAGCTGTTCTTTCCAGAATGTCCATCTTTCTTCTTTGGATAAGGATTCAAATTTTTCTAAAGATTCAAAAGGATTGTCTGATTTTCGTTTGACTTTTTCTCCGAATAGAATGTCAGAGATGACAGGGAAATTGGCATTGCATTCGAGACAGCGTTCGGCAAGGATTTCTTTAGCAGGAATTTCAGTTTTGCCGTCCTTAGTCGTAACAACAAAGTTATCATTTTTGCCAAACTCAATGTTTTTGACTTTTTTTCCTTTTAATGTCTTGGCAAGTTTTTTCTCGTCTAAAACTCCTGTCTCTTCACAGGAGACTCCTAAAATATAGACATCATCTCGGTTTATGAACTTTTCTTGAAGAAGGACGACAAGAGCCCGGCTGTCACATCCCTTAACAATAAGTCCTACAGGTCTTTCATCCGGTTCCTTCTCCTTCGCCTTTTTTCTTTTTTCATCCACCAGGAAGCGGGTGAGATTATAAACACATGTCGGATCCCAGGTCAGTTTTTCAACTTCTTCGGGATTTTTTATAAAAGCCGGAACAGTAAACAGGCCGTTTGAACTTTTTTTGTAGCCGATGATGTATTTGACTTTTTCTTCTTTCAAGATTCTATTAGCTTCTTTTTTGAGGTTGTCGAGGTTTACCATTATAGATTTCTCCTCAGCTTTGTTTGAGGACCAAGTGGTTTAAGTTCTTTAACAAAATCTTTAATGATCTGAGTGTATTTTTTCCCCTCTGCCGCTGAGACCCAAGACATCTGAAACCGCTGGGGTTCAAGACCGATGTAATCTAGAAGCTTTTTGACCAAAGCTATCCTTCTACGGGCGTAAAAGTTGCCCTTTATGTAGTGGCAGTCGCCAGGATGGCATCCTGAAACAAGGACTCCGTCTGCACCTCTATTAAAAGCGGAAAAGATGTAGAGCGGAGATATACTCCCCGAGCACATGACTGTGATCGGAACTACGTTGGACGGGTATTCCATACGGGATACTCCGGCAAGGTCGCTTCCTGCTGAGGAACACCACTTACAGAGAAAAGCAACAATTTTTGGCTCGAATTCTTCTGCCATTATCAGCCTCCCAGCGACACCTTTATCATTTCATTAACCTGAAGAGGAGTAAGATTTTTGACCTGAATGGCTGCTCTCAGGCAGGTGGCCGAACAGCTTCCGCATCCTTCGCACAGGACTTCGTTCACTTCAACTTTGCCATCTTTTAAAGAAAGGGCATCATAGGGACAGACAAGGACACACATTCCGCAGCCCGAGCAGAGATTGACATTGACTTTTGCTACAGTAGGAGCATGGGAAAGCCTTTCCTGAGATAGGATAGCTACAGCCTTGGAAGCAGCGCCGCTTGCCTGAGCCACGGCTTCCGGAATGTCTTTGGGTGCTTGAGCAGCTCCGGCAAGGAACATTCCTGACGAAACACTCTCTACAGGCCTGAGTTTAGGATGTGCTTCTGCAAGAAAACCGTCCTTATCCAGGGCGATTTTGAGTTTTTTAGCGAGTTCCTCTGCTTCTTTTGACGGCCGCATGGCCATAGCCAGGACGACCATATCGGCATCAATCTCTATATCTTTCCCGGCCAGGGTATCTACACCCCAGACTTTGATTTTGCCTTTTTCCTCGAAGATCTTAGAGACTTTTCCCCGGAGATAAAGTACTCCATCTTCTTCCACCGCTCGCTGAACAAATTCCTCGTAGCCTTTTCCACCCGACCTTATATCGATGTAGAAGATGTAAGCCTGGCCGTCATGGACATGATGTTTGTATAGCATGGCGTGTTTGGCTGTGTACATGCAGCATATCTTGGAACAGTATGGGCAGTGAAGTTCTGGATCACGGGAACCCACACACTGGATAAAGACAACCTCTTTCGGTTCTTTACGGTCGGATGGCCTGAGGACTTTTCCCATTGTTGGACCTGAAGCGGATAGTAATCTTTCAAACTGAAGGCCATCCAGGACATCCGGATATTTTCCATACCCGTATTCGCCCATCAGCTCTTTTTCATAGAGGTCGAATCCGCTAGCAACGATAATAGCGCCCACTTCTTCTTCTACGATCTTGGGCTTCATATCGAAATCAATAGCACCTGGCTCGCATACATCCGCACACTTACCGCAGGCAATGGGCAGAAGTCCGGGACAGGCGGATATGTCAAGAGTATAAGTTGCTGGAATGGCCTGAGGAAAAGGGATGTAAATGGCACGGCGTCCGGTTAAACCGAGGTCAAATTCGTTGGAGACAACCACTGGGCACACCTTGGTACATTCGTCGCAGAGAGTGCATTTATCAGCGTCAACATAAGTAGGTTTTTTGAGAATTTTGACAATAAAATTTCCCACATACCCGGAGATTTCCTGGACTTCGCTGTATGTCATGAGTTTGATATTGGGGTGTTTTGATACTTCCACCATTTTTGGTGTCAGAATACACTGGGAACAGTCAAGGGTAGGGAAGGTTTCAGAAAGCTGGATCATATGTCCCCCGATGGAAGGTTCCCTTTCTACCAATATGACTTCAAAGCCAGTGTTGGCCAGGTCTAATGCAGACTGGATGCCTGCGATTCCCCCGCCAATCACCAGAGCTCTCCGGGTTACAGGGATGCTTATTGGCTCTAGAGATTCATTCCTTCGAACTTTCTCCACAGCACTTTTGGTGATTTTTATCGCTTTTTCTGTCGCCTTATCCATGTCTTTGTGAACCCAACTGCACTGTTCACGGATATTGGCAATTTCACATTGAAACTTATTTAGTCCGGCTGATTCGGAAGTATTCCTGAAGGTTGTTTCATGGAGAGTTGGAGAACAGCAGGCGATAACAACGTTGTCGAGCTTTTTTTCCTTTATGGCATCGATGATGAGGTTTTGGCCTGGGTCAGAACACATATAAACATAGTCTTCAGAATGCACGACTCCCGAGTGCTTGGAGAGTTCTTTGGCAACACGTTTTACATCCACTGTTCCGGCAATGTTTATGCCGCAGTGGCAAACAAAAACGCCAGTTCTCTTCATTTTTTTTCCTTTTTCTGTTGTATCCTTTTCATCCTATCACGCTTCACATCTTATTAATTTTCTTTTCAATCATATTCAGTTAGGGTTTGAGAAATCAAATCCCTACATTCTTTTTTACTTTTTCCTTTGTTTCTCTCCTTTTAATGTTTTTTTACCGTAATCATATCCTTTATCAAAGGCCTTTATGTTGAGGTCAAGAAATCTTCCGGGAACTAAGCCTGGAAGGGCTTTTTTCATAGCTTCTGGGGAAACAATTTGAGTGATAGCGGTGAAGAATCCCAGCATGACGAGGTTGGCAGTGATCCGGTTTCCAAGCTCTTCGGCAAACCTTGTAGATGGAATCTCATAGGTTCTGATTTTTCCCCGGGCGGGCCTGGCCTTTACCAAATCCTTATCGATAATGAGGATTCCATCTTCCCGCAATTCCGGTTCGTATTTGTCATAGGCTTCCTGAGACATGGAGACGAGGATTTCTGGCATTGAAACGTAGGGATAGAGAACCCGGTCTTCGGATACGACGACTTGAGAACTGCAGGCACTGCCTCGTGCTTCAGGTCCAAAGCTTTGGGTCATTGTTGCATGTTTTTTAGCATAAAGGGAAAGCGCCTTTCCAGAAATAAGGCCAAGGCGGATGATTCCCTGACCGCCGAAACCAGAAAACTGGATTTCAGTCATTGTTTTCTCCATAGAGTTGATATTTCTCACCTAAAACTTTGGCGAGATGCTCATTCATACAATCTAGAAAAGTCGGCTTTTCTTTATCGACAAATTTGCCGACAATAAGTTTTCCCTGGTAGCTGATATCAAGGGTTCTGGTGTCTGCACCGTGCTGAATTTCGGATTTTTCATAATAATATTTTAGAAGATTCAGCCCATCGCCGAGTCGGTTCCTGCGGGCATAGAGAGTAACACAGGGAGTAATGACTTCGATAAATGAAAAGCCTCTTCTGTTAAAGGCTTCCTGGATAGATTTGGTTACCCTTCTGAGATGAAGGGCAGTCCAGCGGGCGACATAAGTTGCGCCAGCGGCTTCAGCGAGGTAAGGAAGGCTGAAAGAATATTCAAAATTGCCGTAAGGGGCAGTGGAAGCATTGGCATCTTTCGGTGTTGTTGCCGCAACCTGGCCTCCTGTCATGGCATAATTAAAGTTATTCACACAGATAACCATGATGTCCATGTTGCGTCTTGCTGCATGGATGAAGTGGTTTCCTCCGATTCCGGCGATATCTCCATCTCCGCTGAAAACAACAACTTTTAATTCAGGATGTGCAAGTTTTAAACCGGTGGCAAAGGGAATAGCCCGTCCATGAGTTGTGTGGAAAGAATCCAGTTTAACGTATCCAGCGACTCTTCCTGTACACCCAATTCCGGATACGATGGCAATCTTATCCAGGTCGATTTCGCTTTTGTGTAGGGCTTCGGCAAAAGAGGTGACAACAGTTCCTATTCCACAGCCCGGGCACCAGATATGGGGAATTCGGTCCATTCTCAGCAAGTTTTCAATCGGATTTTTTTCCTCGAGACGATCTTCTTTCTTCATTTTGCAGCCTCCTTGATGGCTTTGAAGATATCATCCGGGTTATGGACCCAGCCCCCGCAGTGGGGGACATGGATGGCTGGCGCCTGGCCTGCAGCACACCGTTCCACTTCTAAGACGACCTGGCCACAATTTATTTCAGGAACTACGAATGCCTTCACTTTCTTTGCAAGCTCTTTTATTCGTTTTTCAGGAAAAGGCCAGACCGTGATGAGCCTTATTGTGCCGATTTTAATACCGGCCTTTCGTGCCTGTTCGACGGCTCTTGTCGTGACTCTTGAAGTGATTCCATAGGAAATAACGATGATTTCAGCAGTGTCAGTTTCATCCTCTTCGATTTTAATGATTTTATCTGCGTTCATTTTGATTTTATCCACAAGATGACGGACGCAGACATCCTGGCATTCTGCGTTTATAACAGGGTAGCCGCGTTCGTCGCGAGTTAATCCGGTTGTATGAAAGCGGTAGCCGTCACCCGCTTTGACCATGAAGGGAATCATGTCTTTATCAGGCTTGTAAGGCAGGTATTTATCCTTTGGACCTTTGTACCATTACCTTTCGACCAGTTCAATCTCTTCAGCAGGAGGGATAATAACCTTTTCTGTCATGTGGCCTACACATTCATCTGTCATGACGAAAGTAGGGACTCGGAACATTTCTGATAGATTGAAAGCTTCGATTGTGAGGTCAAAACATTCTTGAGGAGAGTCAGGAGAGAGGGCAATGATTTCGTAATCCCCATGCGACCCCCATTTTGCCTGCATCATATCCTGTTGTCCTGTTAAAGTAGGAAGTCCTGTCGAAGGGCCTCCTCTCTGGACGTTGGCTATGACAATGGGAGTTTCCATCATGCAGGCTAATCCTATATTTTCCATCATCAAAGAAAAACCGGGGCCGGACGTTACAGTCATGGCTTTCTTCCCTCCCCAGACCGCACCTATCATGGCCGCAATAGAAGCGAGTTCATCTTCCATCTGGATGAAAATTCCTCCTACTGTGGGAATTCTTTCTGAAAATCTCTCAGCTGTTTCAGTGGAGGGAGTAATAGGATAGCCCGCAAAAAATCGGCATCCAGCCGCAAGACCTCCTTCAGCAAGAGAATGGTCTCCGTCTAAATAATGAGCTCCGGTTAAAACTCCTTTAGGGTCTGCTTTGATCTTTTTCACCTTCTTCCTCCTCTTCTTTCTTGAGAGTGACAAATATGGCGAATTCAGGACATATCGTCTCGCAGAGCTGGCAGTAAAGGCAGTCATCCTCATTCTTGACGTAAGGAGGATGATAGCCTTTGATATTGAATTCTTCTGATAATTCGAGGACATCTTTCGGGCAGTATTCCACGCAGAATCCGCATCCTTTACACCTGTCTTTTTCGATATGAATTTTGCCCTTTTTTGCTTTTAAATCGCCAAAACGTACCATTTGTTCCTCAGATCAATCCTTTTTCTTTCAGGATAGGCTTTGGATCAATAAAGTTGAGATCAAGTCTTAAGACTTCTTCTGGGCAGCCCAGAGCAATAGCCATAAGCTGAGTAAAGTAAAGAATAGGAATATTCTTAAATTCAGGATATTTTTTAGCAGTTTCTTTCTGCCGGTGGTCAAGGTTAAAAGCACAAAGAGGGCAGCTCAAAGCAACAACTTCAGCACCTTGTTCTTGGGCTGAGGTAAGAATTTGGTATGTTCGGTCAGCCACAATCTCCGGCTTATCGACTGTTTGATAGGAAGCACAGCATTCTGTCTTATAGGGAAAATCAACCGGGTCTGCATCCAAAGAAGTCATGATGTTTTCTAAAATAGTCGGATTTTCGATATCATCTAAGCCAATTTCTTTAGGACGAATCAGGAGACATCCATAATAGCTGGCAACTTTTAAATTTTTTAAAGGTTTGACCACTTGTTTGGCGAGGTTTTCGAGTTTTATTTCGTCCCTAAGCAGTTCCAGGAGATGGAGAACCTTTACATCGCCTTCGTAATTGATATCTTCGCGATACATAAATTGATTGATCTTATCCAAACTCTCTGGATCGGCTTTTACCCGCTCATTTGCTCTTTTCAGGGTGTTGTAACACATGGCACAGAGAGTCATGACTCTGTTTGAGTTGGATTCTTTGACTCGTATAAGATTTCGTATGGGAGCCACATGATGAATTAAGTCGTCAGTAGCTAAGGAGAAAACCGTTCCACAACAGTTCCAGCGGGGAAGTTCTTCGACTTCTACACCAAGATGTTTTAAGGAATATAAAGCTGAGTCTTCAAAGTTTTTCGCATTGTTTTTCAGAGTACAACCAGGATAATAGCTTATTTTCATTATGATTCCTTATGCTTATATGATTATAAAAAATGTATATCATAATTCAAAATTTAAGAAGTAAATTTCCTTAGACTGCTGATGATGGCTATAGGAGGAACATTACTTTTTTCTGCATCGGAAAGCTTTTCAATTTTGAGATGGTCCTCTCTTTTGCGCAGCAATATTTGCCGGATGGCTTCAATGACTTCGGCTATATTAATCCCTTTAGGACAGCGGGCGTTACAGGTGAAGCAGGAAGCGCAGATCCAGATGGACTTTGACTGCAGGAGCTCATCTTTGAGGCCAAGTTGGGCGTAACGGATGATCTGGTTGGGAAGGATGTCCATTTCAGAGATGGCAGGACAGCCGGCTGAGCATTTTCCGCATTGATAACAGGCAAGAAGATTCTGGCCGCTTATTTCTTCCACCTTGCCCACGAAAGAATCTCTGATTTTTTTCCGAGAGATGTTAATTCTCATTGGAATTTACTCTTTCAAATAATGGTACAATTTCCTATGGTTATTATAGGATCAGTAAAGAAATGGCTTATTTCACAGTAAAACATAATTCAGAAATTGTGTCAAGGTTTTTTCAGTTTTTTGTCAGTTTTTTCAGTCCGCCCAATAGAAAAATGAGACAGAAGGAGTTAAGCAGTAGGAGATATTTGAGAAGGTGGGGGAATCCCACAAGGGGAATGAGAATAGAGGAGGCAATAAGAGCCCCGAAAAAAGAACCCAATAAGTCCACACCATAGCCCAGGCCATAGTTCTTTTTCTCTTTTAAGAAGAGAAAATTGGAAACAACGAACAAATCTCCTCCAAGAAAGCCAATGGCAAGAAGAAAGACAAAGAAAAAGAATTCAGGAGGATGGATCTTTAATATTACCTGGAAGAGGAAAAGGAGAAGTATAAAGCCAAACTGGATGAAAAGCAGGCGGGAGAAATCATTTTTTTTTCTTTTCTTACCTCTTAAAGAACCCAAAAAGAGACCCATCATAAAGGAAGTAAGAAGGAAGGCAATCCTGTTATAGATGTAGCCGTAAAGAGTTTGGAAAGAGATGATGACAATGATTTCTGCGACTATGGTGGTGAACCCCATCACTGCAAGAGGAACAAGGGAAAAAGATGACTTTTTTCGCTTCAGCCAGAGGAAAAGAAGTAAGAGGACAAAAATAGCCAGAGGAAAGTCTAAGAGCCAGAAGGAGCGGAGTTCAGAAAAGAAAGTGAATAGTTCTCTCTCCATGCCTTTAAAGTGTGTACCCCACAGCACGGAGTTATAGAAGTAGCTTATAGGAGAAAAGTCCTGATTTATTGTTTTTTTTCCCGTAGAAATTTTCTCTTTTATCAATTCGACTCTGAGCGGATTGAGGCGAGAGAAGAGAAGCTGTGGACTTACGTAGGTGTTCTGGAGATTTAAGTTTTCAATTTTATTGTTGAGCTCCTCAATTTCTATGGATAATGGGAAAGAAGCAGCAAGAAAGATGTTCGTGCTTCCAGGTACAATTTCAACAACGGGGAACGCTTCTTTCAGTGTGTGGTACAGCGAAGCAAGGAAATTTTGAAGTTCAAGGCTGATATAATTTTCTGCCGAAGGAACCCGGAAAGAAAAAATGCCTTGTTCAGTCAGATGTTCTCTAGCTTTTAAGAAAAATTCTCTGGTATAAAAGCGGTTGATCTGGGCCGTAGTCGGTTCGGGCAGATTGAGAATGATCATATCATATTTTTTTTGAGTTTTGTGCAGGAAGGATCTTCCGTCTTGATAGATAATGTGAACACGCTCATTCCTCAAGACATTTTGCTCTTTCTCAGGAAGGAATTGGAGAGAGAACCGAATGATCTCAGGGTCAAGCTCGACATAATCAACTTCCACTTGAGAATATTTAAGAATTTGTTCTAAGCTCCCTCCAGCTCCTCCGCCTACCAAGAGCACGTGTTTTGCGCTTGGATTTTGGAGAAGAGCAAAATGAACAGATTCTTCCGCGGTTGCCAGATCAGGATAGGAATAGACCAAAAGGCTGTTGTTGTAAAGAGAGATCTGTTCCTCGGTTTGAAGAACCTGGAGTTTCCCATAACGGCTGTCTTTGCTCTGGATGAGTTGAAAAGGCTTCCAGTAGAGTTTTTGACTGGGAAAGTCAAAGAGACTGAATGCAGCAAGAAATATGAGGATAGAAAGGAGAAAGAATGTCTGCTTCTTATTTCCAAAAACAAAGAAGACCGAAAGAGAAACAAAAACACCAACAATGGATGCTCCCTGCCAGTTGGAGAAGAATGGAATGAGAAGGAAATAGACGATCAAACCTGCGGTGGCCGATCCGAGGGATTCCAGGATGTACACTTGAAAGAGATCTCCTTTTTGATAATGAGCATTAAAAACAAAAAGGATTCCCAGGGGGAAGCTTATGAAAAAAGCCAATAGAAGAGAGGAACTGAGCATTGGTGTTATTCCTGTGACCTCACCGGGAAGAACTTTAAGCAAGAAGCGTGAAAGCCTGAGCCCCATTAAACAAACAGGGAAGAGAAGAATGATTAAATAATAGACGTGGGTAAATTGTTGGAGATGAAATTTAAATTTCGAGGCTGAAATGCTTCCGATGCCTCCCCATAAGAGCCATGAGGCAAGGATAAAGCCAAAGGTGATTTCATTTCCGTAAAAATGGACAGAGAACTCTCTCAGTAAAAAAATTTGGAAGGAGAGAGCAAGGAAACCCAATAAAAATGGTGGAACGTATTTATTCAAGTTTGTTCCTTACTTCCCAAATCTCCTATCTCCACACTTTCTATTTTAGATTTTAGCCATTTGAAATTGTTTTTATTTTTCGGATTTGATGCGTTGGATTTCTTATGTCAGCTCCATACCCCTGGAATGGGATGGCTGCAAAATTTGCATTTTCCTTCCTTGAGCTCAATTTTCTTTATTTGGTAGCCAATCCGCTGGATAATCTTATTTTTACAGTTAGGGCAGTAAGTGCTTTCTGCTGGGTGACTTGGGATGTTTCCAATGTAGACGTAATGAAGCCCTTCATCAAGAGCGATCTTATAAGCTTTTTCAAGAGTAGATAAAGGGGTGTGTGGGAGATTTTTTATGAGATACATGGGAAAAAAACGGGAGAAGTGGAGAGGGACATCAGGGCCTATCTCATCCATGATCCAGCGGCACAAATTTTGGATTTCGTTCGGGCTATCATTAAGAGTTGGGATGACTAAATAGACGATTTCGAGCCAGACATTGCTCTTATGCACAATTTTTATGGCATCAAGAACCGGCTGTAATTCTCCTTTGACATAAGATGTGTAAAAATCCTGGGTGAAAGCTTTTAGGTCGATCTTTATCGCATCCACAACTTTAGTCAGCTCTTCGAGAGGTTTGGGATTAATATGGCCTCCGGTGACCACCGTGTTTTTGATTCCTTCGACCCTTGCTTCTTTGGAGGTGTCGTACATGTATTCATAGAAGATAACAGGCTCTGTGTAAGTGTAAGCTATGGAAGGACAGCTGTATTTTTTAGCAAGATCAACAACCTTACTTGGAGGGGTGTCGTAATGTTCAACCTGTTCAGGTCTTGCCTGAGAAATTTCCCAGTTCTGACAAAATTTACAATTGACATTACAACCAGCAGTGGCGATGGAGAGTGCATTTGTTCTGGGAAGAAAGTGGAAAAAAGGTTTTTTTTCTATGGGATCGACATTAATAGAGCAAGCCTTTCCATAGACTAGAGTGTAGTAGGTACCTCCCATGTTTTCTCTGACTCCACAATACCCTCTCTCTTTATCTCCGAGTTTACAGTATCGAGGGCATAAAAGACATTCGATTTCCCGGTCAGGGTGTTTTTTATAATAGAGAGCCTCAACTTTTGAAAGGTTTGCTTTTTCTTCAAAAGCATAGAGATTCATAAGCAGGGGTTCAAAGCCTGAGCCAGCCGCAAGGCTGATTCCTCCCGCTGTTTTAAAGAATTGTCGCCTTTTCATTTTGTTTTGACTCCAAACCTGGGATTCATGATTTCATGCTTCCTCTTCTATGATTTTTACTTCCCTTCTGTTCGCTTTTCCTAGGCCTTTTTTTTCAGCAGTCTTTAAGTAGGTGGGCTCTCTATCTTCTTCCTTCAATGTGGGGAGTCCCTTCTTGGCCCTGAGTTTTTCAATGACTTGCCATCCAACAAAGTCAGCTGCCACAGGATCAAGGCTGAAGATGAGAGCTTCATATTTTTCAGCCCAGCGGGCGTGGTAAGATGGACCACGATGATATTGAACTACCAGACTATCCAGGATAGATAGTTTATGCTTCCTAATGATAAGTTTAGTCTCAAAAAGTTCGGCAACAAAGGGATCACAGTTGAAATCATGGTATTTATTGGGATTATGGATGGTACCAAAGTAATTTTTCATTCCGGCTGTAACTCCTGCCATCCCATGGTCTTTTAATACTGCAAGGCTTATGGAAGATGTAATCCAGTTGGATTGAATCGAAGAGAAAAGACTTCCTATGTTGAGGTGCGAGATCAATCGAGGATTATAATCGACTCCTCTTGTATCAGTGCCAAAAATCGCATATCCGCTGCCTTTGATGTTCAGGCGGTACCCTGCTGCTCTCAATTCACGATTGGTGCGGTCCCAGATAATAATATTTCTTTGCTGGATTCCACTTCCTGACAGTAATTTGGCTAAAGATAGAGAAACTTCCGGGCGGGTGGATAGCATCTTCCCGGCTATGGTGTTTATTTTGATACCTACTTTGTCGTTGCGTCTGAAAAGGAGGAGAAGATTTTCCTTTGGGTCTTGTTGATTCAGTAAAGCTTGAATTCCTCTCGTGTACATGCGTAGGAGCTTCTTTTGGTCTATATCACCATCTCCATTCAGTACTCCTTTTCCTCGAATAAGAACGACTTTTGATGCCATCTCAATTAAAAATTACTCTTCTTTAAGCCTGATGTCAATAAAGACGATTTTCCCCCTCCTTTCAATTAAAGACTAAAGGATAATTGAGGAGATGAAGAAAAACTGTAAGTTCTCAATAATTGGGGTAGACAATATTTGTGACTAATCACTGGATTCCTGCTTTCGCAGGAATGACAAAAACTTAAACTCAACCGTCATTCCCGCGCAGGCGGGAATCCAGAGTTACTACCCACACTTATTGAGAAGTTACGAAAAACTTGTCAAAATTGATGTTTGGGCTTATAGTGAAAAGTCTGAACAGATAAAGGGAGAATTAAGGATGAGAGTTTCAAAGCACAAAAGAATACAAAGCGCCTTCTTTTATTTTATTTTATTGACCTTAGTTTTAAGCGGGGAAGGATTTCTGGGTGAAAAAGAAGATGTTTCTCCTCTACTTTCTCTTCTGCCCCAGGTTGAATCATGGAATTTTTCTGAGGCACCTCAGGACTATTTTCCTCAATCGCTTTTTGAATACATCAACGGTGCTGCTGAGATATACCTGGCCTATGATTTTCAGGAGTTAATCGTGGGTCAGTATAAAAGGAAATCCAGCGAAGAATCCCTTAGTATAGAAATCTATGATATGGGAAACGGAAGGAATTCATTTGGAATCTACAGCGCCGAACGGTTTACCGATAACACATTTATTCCTATAGGTAATCAAGGGTATCTGGAAGAAGGAACTTTGAATTTTATCGTTGGGAAATACTACATCAAGCTTCTCTGTTTTGACTGCGGAGAAGAGTCTGATGCTTTTCTGAAGCTTTTTTCCAGGGAAATCGTGAAAGGAGTCAAAGACGGGGGAAAGCTGCCGCCTACCCTCGGTTTTTTCCCTGATGAAGGGCTTGTTCAAAACAGCGAGAAGTTTTTTCTGCGCAATTTTATGGGCTACAGTTTCCTCCATAATGGATATGTTGCTGACTATAGATACAAAGGCCTTGAGTTTGATTGTTTTCTGATAGAAGGAGAAAGTGTAGAAGATGCCCAGACTATGTTAAGGCGATATCTAAAAGCCAAAAAAGAGCAAATTGTACAAGAAACCTCGATAGGATATCGCGTTAAAGATCGATACTATCACAATATTTATCTTATGAGAGTGGATAACACCATCTGTGGAGTTAAGAAAATCAAAGAGGGCTTTGAGGAAGTAGGGGAAAGATACATGAGGAAATGGATCAAGTCCTTAAAAAAATAACCTGGATTATTTGTAGCGGAGACTCTTTAGATAATTTTCCAATTGAGTCATTACATCCTTGATAGCTTTAGCCTCTTTTTTTTGGGCAAACCTTTCGATCTGCCTGCTAAATTCACTGATTTTCATAAACCCATAAGCACTTCCAGAACCTTTCATCTTGTGGCTCAAGTACTCTATTAGTTCGAAGTCACTGAGATCTAAGGCCTTTTTCATTCTGGCTATATCCTGGCGTCTGTTTTTTAAATATGAAGGGATCAACTTTATTATGGATTTATCAACACGATCGGTTTCAAATCCAGGTAATGTATCTTTCCTTTTTGTGTATTTTTCGATTATTTTATTTAATGTTTTTTTATCAAAAGGTTTTTCAACAAAATTATCAAATCCCGAAGATAAACATTTTTTCTTATCTCCTTTTGTTGATAGGCCGGTTAGAGCAATGACCGGAGTGCGGGAAATAGCTTTAACTTTTTCGAAGCTCCTCATTTTCTTTATAACCTCAAATCCGTCCATATGAGGCATGTGAATATCTAGAAATATCAACGAATATCTTTTCTTTTGAAAATAACCGATGGCTTCTTTCCCGGAGTGAGCAAAATCCAGTTCAATCCCGGCCTGAGTAGCAAAAGCTTCCAGGATAGGTTGACTTTCGATTGAATCATCAGCAACAAGGATTTGTATATTTATAGGCTCTTTTATATCCTTCGAGCTGGATTCAATGATTTTCTTTTTTTGTTTTTTGCTCTTTTTCCTGGCTAAAAAACCTTGGAATCTTATGAATTCCTTCTCTAGGTGTTCGACACCTTCTTTCGCTTTCTTGATATCTTGTTCTTTTCCGGCCATTTCCATTTTGAAAGAGGCATTTTGAAGTGGAATGACGCTCAAATTTGCGGATGCTCCCCTCAAACCGTGGCCGAGCTCTTGGATCAACTTGTAGTTTTTCTGGACAATGGCTATTTTAATCTGGTCTAATTTTTGTGAGAAATCATCTGAATAGAGATTCAGGAGTTCATCAAGGAAAGATTCATCTCCTCCTGTTCTATTCAGAGCAGAAGTGTAGTCAATTGGAGAAGTGCTCTTTTTGAAATATCGTCTTTCGATCATTTCTTTTTTTTTAGCTAGGAGTTTTTTCTGCTTTTTCAACCCAATTTTAGTGATATTTCTGCTTTTTGTCTATTTTTTCAAAGATTGAGGGCCGGATTCAAGAATAACAATGCGATTACGCCCCTTCTCTTTAGCTAAATAAAGGGCTTCGTCACTGGTTTTGATAAAAATATTTCCGGAGGAATGAGATGAATTATCTGATATGGTCCCTCCTATGCTGATGGTGACATTGAGAAGGCCTGCATCTGTCTTTATGTTTTTCCCACACACAGAAAGACGAAGGCGCTCGGTAATCAGCTTTACGATGTTAAGATTACATTTAGGAAGAACCACACACATCTCGTCGCCTCCATAGCGGCCTGCCTTATCATAGGGTCGAAGGCCTTTTTGTATGCGCGAAGCGACTCCTGCGAGGACTGCGTCGCCTGCGATGTGTCCATAGGAGTCATTTATTTTTTTAAAATGGTCAACATCAATCATAACGACTCCCGTGTGAGTGTTTTCTCTCCAGCCTCGATTTAATTCTTCATCTAGAATCTGAAAGATTTTATTCCTGTTCCATAATTTTGTTAGGGGATCAAAGCTGGCTAATTTAATACAACTGTCCTCAAGCTTAATAATGCGGTCCCCATTCTGGATGTGAACTTTCAACTCAAGAAAGTTAATAGGCTTGACTATATAATTATCAGCCCCTGCTGATAACCCATTAATGATGTCATTTTCCCTGTCTTTACCCAGGAGTAATATAATATAAATATTTTTAGATCTTCTTTCCTGGATTTCTTTGCGAATATTGCGGCAAAGTTCCATTCCATTTATTTCAGGCATCTTCCAATCTAAGATTGCTATTCGAATTTCCTCTTTTTTTATGATTTCCAAGGCATCTTGACCATTATTCGCTGCGATGACCTCATATCCCCACTCTTTTATATCGTTCTCCAGTGCCTTACAGGAATTAGCGTCTCCTTCGGCAACAAGTACTTTCATAATTTGTGCTCTCCTTCAGATTTTTTTATAAAAAAATCCTCAATACCTTCTTTTTTATTATCTTTAATACTTAAAGAGAGAATGGTCAATCGCCTTTCTAGATGAATAGAGGGGTGATATTCCTCTCCTTTTTTTAACCTTTTTGAGGATTTTTTCTCCTAGGTGTTAAGGAAACAAAGTTCTGTCCCTGTTATAGGGGCTGGAAAAAGCTTTCAGTTTGAGGCCGGGGATTTCATTTTGAGAGAATAAGTGTTTTGATTTCGTTTCTAAATAGACTATAATACATTCTGCTTTTGGGAGGAAAAAATGAAAGGAGATAAAGTCGTTGTTGCTTCTCTTGTGATTATCGTTATTTTCATCGCAGGGGTGGTATTACGGCTGGCAAAACCGGTTCTTTTTCCCATTTTCTTAGCCGTTTTTCTCTCCTTCCTACTCTCCCCTGCCTTGAATTTTTTTACACAATTGAAGATTCCTAAGGCGGTTTCAATCATTTTTATTTTGTTCCTGGCTTTTTTGATTATCTACCTCTTGGGGTCCCTTTTTTATTCCAGCGGTAACGCTTTTGCCTCGGAATTCCCAGATTATAAAGAGAAGATTGATAAAAAACTAGAGAAGATAAGCTCGTTTTTGGCTTCCATCCAGGAAAAATTAAAGCTTTCCGGACCTAATTGGCAGTCTGAGGATTGGCTCGGAGAGCTTGATATCAACAAGATAGGAGGAATTATTAGTTCTTCTCTCGGTGCCTTTTTATCTTTTATGTCCAACCTTTTTATCATTTTCATTTTCCTCATTTTTATTTTGGCAGGGAAAGGAAAGATGAAGATTAAAATTAAAAGATCTTTTGATGAAAAAAGATACAGAAAAATTGTCTATGTTCTGGAAAACATTGACAGTCAGATTCAGAAGTATCTGGCCATTAAAACAGTGGTCAGCTTTTTTACCGGGATTTTTGCCACCCTTGTCCTGCTTCTTTTTGGGGTGGATTTTGCCATTGTTTTTGGTTTTTTCACGTTTATCCTGAATTATATCCCCAATATCGGGTCGATAATAGCTACACTTATGCCTGTATCTATTGCATTTTTCCAGTTCGAAACTCTCTGGCCTGCTATTTGGATTTTTATCATATTGAGTTCATTCCAGATGACAGTGGGAAATATTATTGAACCGAGGCTGATGGGAGAAGGACTGGGATTGAGTACTCTAGTCGTTCTCTTTTTTCTCTTTTTCTGGTACTGGTTATGGGGTATTCCGGGCATGATATTAGCCGTGCCCACAGCCGCCATTGTTAAGATTGTCTGCAACAACATCCCTTCCCTTCACTTCGTAGGAGAACTCTTGAGTAAGTGATAGGAAAGCTAAAATTGTTGCGTAATTCAGGTTATATATTCCCATTTCTCCTGGAAGAACAATCCTCTTTTTCTTAAAATATTTGGGTCATCTCCCAAAAAGTTGAAAAATAATATTAGAGATTATAATTGAGCTGTTATCTTTAATTGAGCTGTTATCTTTGCTCCGTTTCGTCATTCCTGCGGAAGCAGGAATCCAGAGATATCTGGATAAGAGTCTTTCATATTTCTGGTTTCCCGCTACCCGCCTG
>DAOUYU010000119.1 GCA_030673995.1 Candidatus Aminicenantota bacterium | reverse complement strand
AAACATAATCAAGCTCAGATTCCCAATCTTTTCTGTTTGGATTGACCGAAGCACCAAAAAAGAACTTTTTTCTTCTTTTTTTTGGGTCGGATTCGCTCTGCAACAACTCGTTTAATTCCATCACCTTTTTATTCAAGAATCTGTTTGAGACATAGAGGTCGGTCTTCACCTCATCAAGCTCGCCTGTATCGTTAATATAAACAGCATCCAGGGCAAGAAGCACAAAGCCGTCCGTTTCTTCAGATGAAGTGGCTATGTTGTAGACCAGCCTGAAGTATTCATCAGTAGATATCTTTCCATCAAGGTTAAAATCAATTCCCTGTTTCTCCAGGTCTTCTTCAAGCATATTGTGGAGAATCCTGGTAAACCAGTGATTATTGTCCTCTGCCTTGAAGAAAACGTCATTGTTTACATTATCTATATCCTTGCCGTTGCCCAAAGCATGAAGGTGAGTATCTATCTTCATCAACACCTCCTGTTAGATGTCTTCCAATTTTTGAGCTTTCTCCAAAAAATATTATACACTAAAAAGATGCACCCAGCGCAAAACGGAAGGCAAAATGAGAATCATCCGGCTGAATTTTGCGGTTATTATAGGAAAAAATGAGCCTTAGGGGAACCGGCAGAGCAGAAAAAGCTATCCTCATCTCCAGCCCTGCCGAGGCGTACATATCTTTGAAGCTGATATTTTGACCTGAAGAATAGACATTTCCGAGATCATAGAACAGGACAGCATACAAAGGACCTCCGACAGGAATGATGTATTCAGCATTAAAGACAAAATATTTTTCCCCTCCGATGTTTGTGCCCTCGTCGCTTCGAGGCCCGATGCTGTATGCATCATAGCCCCTGATTGACCTTTCTCCCCCAGGATAAAACCTCTCCCAGAACGGCACCTGAGAATCACCTAAAGCCTTAATAAACCGGTATTCCAGATGAAATCCAAACACATGTTTGAATACTAACGGCTGAAAGAGACTCCATTCGAACCGCGGGCTGTATAATTCGATATCTCCTCCCAAAAACGATCCCGATAACGTGCATGATGTTGAGTACAGACTCCCTTTAGTCGGAAACAAAGGATTATCCAGAGTGGAACGGAAAAGGGAAATAATCATTTGACTCACGTCATAATTGCCAATCCCAAACGGGGATAAATAGACTGGATCAATACCTGGATCACTTATTCTCATTTTTGTATCAGGGAATTCAATGTTAACATCTTCATAGCTATAGCTGAGCTCGGCCCGCCATTTCTCTCCGATTCTTGCATCGAGCGCAAAATCCAGCCCTTTTCCTTTACGCCAAAAAATGTCGGGGAATAGAATGTCACGGTCAAAAAAAGCGAACGCCAGAGTGGCAGGATAGTCTAGAAAATAAGGAAAAGAAAAATTAAACATATAATTTTTACTTCTTTCTCCGTGGTCAAATGTGAATCGCAACTTCTCTCCAAGACCAAGATAATTCACAACAGCGGAATCCAGGGCTATATACATCCCACCATAACCATTGTAACCGCCAGAAAGCCAGACGTTGCTTTTTTGAAGTTCCTTGACATGGAGGGTGACATCGACTTGATTGGAACCGTCAGCGTTGTGTCTTATCTCAGGCTCCTTTTCAAAACCCATAATTCCAAGCTTCTGTATTCTTAAAAGACTGTCTTTAAACCTATCCAGGTTAAACCTCTCCCCTTCTCTGATGAGCATCTCCCGCCTTATGACTTTATCTTTTGTAAATGTGTTACCCATAAACTCGAGCCTTTTCAAATAGACCACCTCTCCTTCAAATATTTTAATAGTCAGGTTGACAAGTTTTCTACTGGGGTCAAGACTTTCCACCGGAATAATTCTGGCTAAAAAATATCCTTCGTTCCTGTAAAAATTCGATATATCTGTCACGGTTTTTTCCCTTGTTCGCGCACTATAAACCGCGCCCTCTTTAAATCCTATGAGCTGTCTTAACATTTCTATCGTAAAAGCGCTGTTTCCTTCAATCCTGACTTCACCGACTCTGTATCGAGAGCCGGAGTGGACTGGAATAATGATATTCTTCATCTTCTGTCTCTTCAGTAAAATAGACCTTTTTTGAACGTCTTCTATCACGGGTTTCCCGATGGCCGCCTCCATGTATCCAAACTCCTGAAGCGTGTTTTTTATGTTTGTCAAATCCTCATCCAGTTTGTCAGGTCTGAAGATATCTTTTCCAGTCACCCATGATTTTATCCCATGCTTTTTGTTTTCTTTCATAGAGGCTTGAAGGACTTTTTCAGGTATTTCAAGCTCTCCTTCAAACACAACTTCACCCACTTTAAACTGAGGACCTTCTTTGATGTTGAATATCACCCCTACTGAATGTTCTCCCTTTTTTTTTACAACAGCTTCAACCTTTCCGAAGGGAAACCTCTTTTCAAGGAGCAAATTATCGATTGTATTTTTGATTCTCTGGATTTTGTAAGGATTGTAAAAAGAATAAGGAAGGATATATTCATTTTTCTTCTTTAGTGCGCGGACAATCTCATCTTCCCTCAGCTTTTTTCCTGTATTATAGGTTATTTCTTTAAGCAGAGGATTCTCCTCCACGATAATTTTTATGATCTTTCCCTTTGTTCCTTCCTTTTCTTCTATTTTGATATCGGAAAAAAATCCAGTCGACCATAAAGCTTTAAAATCTTTTCTAATATATTCCCGGTCGAAAAGTCTTCCTTCTTTCATGAAAAGATAAAAAAAGATTGTTTCGCGGGGAATCCGTTTGTTTCCCGCTATTTCTATCTTCTCTATTATCTCCTGTCCGGAAAGAAAAAGAGGGAAACACATAAGCAAAGCTGCAAGTACCACCTTCTTACTCAGTCTGCCGTTTACCCTCACAGTTTACTCTTTACGTCAGTCGATTGAAAAAGTCAAAAATATGAGGTTCATCTCCCAAAAAGTTGAAAAATTATATTAGAGACTATAATTGAGCCGTTATCCTTCATTGAGCTGTTATCCTTGCTCCGTTTTGTCATTCCCGCTTTTTGTCATTCCCGCGGAAGCGGGAATCCAGAGATATCTTGATAAGAGTCTTTTGTATTTCTGGTTTCCCGCTACCCGCCTGCGCGGGCACAGGCTCAGCGGGAACAAGCCTGGATTCCTGCTTCCGCAGGAATGACATTTTGAAAGACAGGAATGATATTTTGAAAGACAGGAATGACATTTTGTAAAAAGGTATTAATATTTACAACTAACCTGGATTATTCACGAGTCGAGATTGCTGCAGCGGCAAGACAGCAGCCCATGAGGCTGTAGTTATCTACCGCGAATGGGCTGCAACGAAGACCGGGGCTTATTTCTTTTCTTCTTTTTCCCAGGCTTTTATTCCATCGGTCATCCACTTCGGTGCCGGGGCACCTTTCAGGTGGTGGTCGAAGAATTCCATCATACACTTTGTCCAGTGTTTCTGATTTACCCTCTTGCGCAAACCATGAGCTTCACCGTTGTAGTTGAACATGTAGGCCTCTTTCCTCAGGCGGCGAAGGGCCATAATGTATTCGATTCCCTGGTACCATGGAACGGCTCCATCCTCATCGTTGTGTATCATCATAAGGGGTGTTTGCACCTTATCGGCCCAGAAAATGGGGGAATTTTCAAAATATCGCATCGGCACTTCCCAGAGACTGGCTCCCTGGCGGCTCTGGGTTCTCTCGTACTGGAATTGCCTCACCATACCGCTTCCCCAGCGGATTCCCCCGTAGGCGCTGGTCATATTGGAAACCGGAGCACCTGCCTCGGCAGCAGCAAATATATTGGTCTGGGTAACCATGTAAGCTATCTGGTATCCTCCCCACGAGTGCCCCTGGATGCCGATGGCTTCGGGGTCGATATAGCCTTCCCTGGTCAGCATCTGAATGCCGGGAAGCACACACTTCAGGGCATCTCTTCCAGGATAACCGGTTCCATACTCGATATCCGGCATCCACATGACATAGCCGTTGCTGACATAATAAGAAAAATTGACCGATGTCCCTGGGCCCGGATTGCGGAAGCGGTTGTGGCTGTTATGGAGGGTCTCATAAATGTAGACCATTAGAGGATATTTCTTTTTTGGATCGAAGTTATCGGGCTTTATAAGAATCCCCTTCAGAGGCTTTCCATCAGCGCTTAAGAAATTACGCAGTTCCGCCTTTCCCCAGATAAAAGGTTCCATCTGATTGCCTACGTCGGTTATCTTCTGTGGTTTTTTAAAATTGACATCACTTGTCCAGAGATCCGGGAACTCATCAAAGCTGGAGCGTGAGAACAGAAACTTATCAGCCTTTTTTGCTTTTCTCAAAGACCCGAAGATTTTATCGGCCATGACAAGCTTTACAGGAGTTTTTTTACCGCTGACTCGGTCCCTGAAATATCCTCTGGCCATGGTTTCCTCATTTGTGGAACTTAAAAGCATCGGCTTTTTGGGATCTATGGTGATTTCTTCGGGATCGAGCCTCGTATACCGAAAGGAAAGGTCATTTTTCCTGCCAAATCCTTCGGTTATCATGCGGGCTTGAGAGCCATCAGGCTTTATCTCCCAGATGTCGTAGCGGTCATAGATCAATATCGAGGCATCATTTTCGGTCCAGCCTGCTGTCCCATATCCAGAAGGAGGACTTGGAGTATCCGAGTCTTCCCGTTCAAAGCGGACATCCAGCGAAGCTGTGATATTCTTAGTCGTTTTCGAAGCGATGTCGTAAACATGCCAGTTTTTATCCTCAAACCAGAAGACATACTTTCCGTTCGGTGAAAGTCTTGCTCTCCTGAAAAGTCGTTTCTTCACCAGGGTCCGCTTTCCGCTTTTCGGATCGATCACATAGATATCATAATAAGAGCCGTCATAGGAGACCAACTTTGTATAAGGAACAATAGTACTGGCCCAAACAACCTTTCCATTCCTGGACAGCCAGACATCGGGAATGTCCTCATCCGCCAGTTTGACAAAAGTCTTGGTGTCGAGAAAATAAACCGACTCCCAGGTATTATTCCGTACTCTATTGACCATTTTCTTCTGCTGAGGTTGAGGATAGGGGTCGTTCCAGTGCCAGAGGTCAAACTTGGGCTTCTCCTCCTTTTCTTCCTCCTCATCTTCTTTTTTAGGCTCAGGAATTTCTTTAATCCCGAACATCATCACCCGGCCATCCTCGCTGAAGGAAATACTGGATTTATCACTGACAGCCATTCCCTCCGGAATCCCGGCTGTCAACGTGTGAGAAACCCATAAAGTCGCTTTCGTATCTCCCACTTTACATCCATATAAATTGAAGGTTGGCTCATCGGCCTCGTAATCATCCCGGTCGGTTAAAAAAGCCATCACTGTCTCATCCTTGTTCATGGCCAATCCTTTGTAGTTGCCTTTTCCGGCTAAAAGAGGAGCGCTGGAGTCACATCCGGGACGATGAAGGTAAATACCATCCGTTTCTGGTTTTTCTTTACTGGAGACGGTATAAAAAAAGAATTTCCCGTTCTCCGTGAAGCTATAGGTCATAACATCCTTAAACTCGGTTTCGCTTCCGCCTCGCAGCGACCGCAAAACCAGGGAAGTTCCGTAATCCTTTTTCTTCTCTTTCTCCTTTTTCTCTTCTTCTTCACCTTTTTTTTGTTCGTTGGTTATTTCCTTCTGCTCTTGTTCCTTGTCTTCGATTTTCGCGTCTTGCTCTT
>DAOUYU010000179.1 GCA_030673995.1 Candidatus Aminicenantota bacterium | reverse complement strand
GTTCAGGGCTCACATGGGAAACTGTGGGCAGAGAAAGGCTGTTTAAAATACGTGGATGAACAGGGCTCGGCCCGGGAATCATGAGCAATTTTTCTGTTTGCATTTCTTCTCCTTATCTTACCTGAATTATTCATAAAAACTACCGCCACCTTCATTTATCTTCAATAATATTAACATTATAGCCCGGTTTTCAGTAAAATAAAGACCATCACTTTGTTTGTTGTAATATTTCTATCAAATGTCGGCATTTTTTCCCCTTCGGGCGAGCCGATCTCACTGCATCGGCTTCGTTGCAGCCCATTCGCAGTAGTTCACTACAGCTTCATGGGCTGCGGCCTCGCCGCTACAGCAATCTCGACTCGTGAATAATCCAGGTTAAACGCTACTTCTTAATATTATCGATTACCTTTTATAAATCAAGTCAATTTATGATGCTACTTCGTTCTTTGAGAAAAATATGTTATTCTTTAACAAAATATTAACGGAGAAAGAAGATGCTTAAGCTGACACACCTTTCCAAATCCTTCGATTCCATAAAAGCAGTGAATGATATAGATCTTGAGGTCAAAAAAGGAGAAATATTCGGTCTATTAGGCCCCAATGGAGCAGGCAAAACCACTGTCATCTCTATGATCGCGGCTCTTTTAAAGCCGGATGCTGGAAAAATATACATAGATTCCCTTGATCTGGATACAAACCTGAGAAAAATAAAGAAAATGATGGGAGTTGTACCCCAGGAAATGGCATTCTATGAGGAACTTACAGCCAAGGAAAATTTGCTCTTCTGGGGAAAGCTTCAGGGTGTCAGCAAAAAAATTCTGGATGACCGGATCAGATTTTATCTGGAAAAAACAGGCCTTCTCGGAAGAGAGAATGATCCTTTAAAAAAATACTCAGGAGGCATGAAAAGGCGAATAAACCTGATCATCGGCCTAATCCACCAGCCAAAACTTCTTCTTCTCGATGAGCCAACCATAGGCATTGATGTCCAAACCAGGCTCAACATCTATGAAATAATAAAAGAAGCCTCTTTGCAGGAAACGACAATTCTCTTAACCACCCATAATCTGCAAGAAGCAGAAGAGCTTTGCCACCGCATTGGAATCATGGACCAGGGGAAGATCCTGACCGAGGGAACTCTTAAGGAGTTGATAAAAATTGTTGGAGAAAAAGACATAGTCCTTATCAGTGGAAATTTCAGCGCTGACAAGGGGCAGAAAATGCTTGCTCCCTTTAAAGAGACATCTGTCATATCCCTGGAGGATGGAAAAATCATAATGTCTCTAGACGCTTCGAAGAAAATCCCCCTTCTTCTCCAGTCTTTTTTTAAAGAGGGAATATCCATCGATGATGTCTCCATAAAACAGCCAAACCTGGAGAGTGTCTTTCTCAAACTTACAGGAAAGGAACTGCGGGAATGAAGGATATCTTCCTTTTAGCACGGAAAGATTTTATTCGAAAATGGAGAAATCCGGTCGTCATCGCGGGCTTCCTTCTTCTTCCACTTATCTTCACCGCTATGTTCGGCTTGATCTTTGGTCGAGCCGAAGAAAAAACTCTGCCGAGCATCTCTCTTTTGGCCGTCGATAAGGACCAGAGCTTCTTCTCTGAATTTTTTCTCAGCTTTTTCAAACAGGGAGAACTCAGTCAATCGATCAAGCTCAATAAGGTCAAAGAGGAAGAAGGGCGAAAGCTTATGGATAAGGGAAAAGCTTCAGCATTGCTCATCATTCCGGAAAAATTCGGAGAAAACATCTGGGACGGCAAGCCTGTCGAACTTGTTCTTCTCAAGAATCCTTCAGAACAATTTCTGCCTCAAATCATAGAAGAGATCTGTGATATCGCCTCTCTGCTTTTTTCCTCTTTTTTCTCTGTGTTTTCCGATGAACTGAGCAGCATAAAAGGCTTTATCGAAAAGGATGATGTACCTGACAAGAAAATATCTTCTCTCTCGATTCAGGCCAGAAACAAGATCGAGGGAATAGCCAAATTTATCCTCCCTCCCCTCATTTCCTTAAAGCAGAAGACTGTTAAGGAAAAAGAAGAGTCCCCGCTTTCTGTGGCGAGCTACATTCTCCCTGCTATGGCTATTATGTTTCTCCTCTTTATCTGCAATATAGTTTTTGAAGATGTTCTGAAGGAAAAAGAGACTGGCACTCTGTTAAGGATGACTGTCTCACCCCTAAAGATCTCCGATTTTATATGGAGTAAAATACTCACTTCAGCCGTAATAGGAATCCTCTGCACTCTCGTTTTGATCATGTTAGGGAGCATTATTTTCTCCATTCACTGGGGAAATCTATTTCTCGTTTTTCTTATTGTCCTCTGCCTCAATATTATGATTGCCGGCTTTATCTCCTTTCTATACTCCTTCATCCGGACTGAAATACAGGCAGGGGCAGTCATGTCTTCTGTGATCATTGTTATGTCGCTGCTGGGAGGAAGCATGGTTCCCGTCGAGAATTTTCCTCCCTTTATTCAAAACATTTCTAAATTAACATTGAATTATTGGGGAATTCGGGCCTTCCGTAAGGCGGCGGTAGGTTCGCCCTTTCAAGAGATTTTTCCGATTCTCACCGACATGGTTCTTGCAGGTATTCTTTT